>JAAZUV010000116.1 GCA_018623995.1 Methanobacteriota archaeon | reverse complement strand
TCAGCCTGTCCAGTCGATTTGGAGGCAACCCATGAGGAAGCACTGAGCATCATTCCATTTGATCTTCTTGAGACGCATGCGGTCTAGATGAGGAAAATTGGAAGACAAAAATTCTCATCGATAGCCAAATAATAACGCCCCAACACATCATGTTGGGAATACCCATCCATTCAATCTGATTCGGATAACGTTCAGAAAGCCATCCAATGGTCAAACTTGAACCAATCAAACTCCCAATGTAAACTGGAATTGCCGTAGGGAGAGTCCAAGCAAGCGGTTTGTGGTTGTCAAACGTGTACCATCGATGAATGAAATGTGCCATTACACCGGTTAAGCCCCAAAATGTCCCCCAAAGAATTCGAACGTCAACGTCCGGTAGCAAGAACATCGATATCGCCCATGTGGCGTAAAATACACCGCTGTTGAAAGCGCCTGCAAGAGCAAATCGACCCAGCGAGCCACGAGGTGCAAAACGCCCGTGCACAGCCATCAAATCAGTCGTCATTGGTCACCACATCGCTTGGCTTTCCAGTCAGGATGGTCCGCAAACGATTGTTGTCGTTTTGCATCGCATTCATCCATTCATACTTCACGCCAAGTTGTTCTGCAAGGACGCCCAATGCCAAGGAATCTTTTGGCAAACACTTGCCTCCAAATCCACGGTTCAATCCAAAGATTGGGTCGAGGTGAGACGGGCCAATCGGTTGTGCCTGTTCAGCGGTGATGATTTCACGAATCTTGTACCAATCTTCTCCAAGTCCTTCGCATATATCGTACAACTGATTTGCGAATGTGACTTTCATCGCATAGAATGTGTTCTTGGTGTATTTGACCAATTCAGCTTGTGTTGGAGTTACTTGGAACGTTTGGTCACGACGAAGAACGCCTGCTTGACGATGTTGTTCAAACACGCGTTCTGCAACATCAGCGTGATGGGTCCCACAGACCAAGATGTCTTGATTTGCAAAATCCTCTAAACGCTGACGTTCAACTAAAAATTCTGGAGAGTAGGCGATTTTGAGATGGGGGTATTGTTCGTGATAGCGTTGTGTTGTCCCCGGTACAACGGTGCTTTTGATGACAGCCGTGAAGCCATCGGGCAAGGCATCAAGCGTTGCTTCGACGATGCTTGTGTCGCATGCTCCAGTTTCTGGATGGGGTGGGGTCGGAACAGCGATGTAAGCAAAATCGACGTTGTCCGTAACCACGGACAACTCCGTTCCACGAGCAGGATCGTGAACGAACAACTCGTGTGCATGCCCAAAACAGTGCTCAATGGCTCCACCGACCATTCCCGCTCCAATTATTCCGATTTTCATAGAATCATCTCTCCCGATATGGATGAGGATTGAGTTTCCCTTCCTTGGCCATCATGCTGGCTTGAAGAAGCGTTTCTGGCGTACCACAGTCGACCCACGTGTCTGCACCTACGGAAACGAAGTTTGCTTTACCTTCAGCAATGTAGGCGCGATTGATGTCGGAAATTGAGAAGGAATCCCCATTCTCTTCGACTGCACGATCGAGTTTGTCCCAGAAGGTTTCATCGAACAGATAAATCCCGCCGATAGCGAGATTCGATGGAGGGTTTTCAGGCTTCTCAACGACATCGACGATGTTGCCATCCTCATCAAGAACTGCAACACCGAATGCTTCTGGATGTTCTTCTTCACGAGCCAACAACAGACAACCCGGGGCTTCCTTCGCATCCGAAAATTCTCGAACGATGTCTTCAAATTCCACCGTGGTTATGTTGTCGGAGAAATAGATCATGAGACGACAGTTCTCATTGTGTGGGCGTGCTAAGAGAAGCGCCTGAGCAACACCTTCAGGCTCCTCTTCGAGAACATAGTGAATTTGCTCACCCTCCAAACTTTGGCCAACATGCTTTGCAATTTGGCCAATGTGCTCGTTGGAGATGATCGTTGTTTGTGTGATGCCACCTCGTCGAATTGTTCCGAGTGCGTAATCGATAACCGGGCGCTCATAAAGTGGCAGCAGCGTTTTTTGTGTGTAGCGAGTAAATGGATGCAAACGTGAGCCTTTACCACCAGCAACAAGGATGGCTCTCGTCTTCATCAAGTTACCACAATATGTTTCTATTGAAGTCCTTTGCCCATAGAAGTGCTTCAATTGGACGATTGAATGTGTTGTTTAACGCATGCGTTCTCATTTTCGCAATGCGCGAAGCTTTTCCAACATAGCGCTTCTGAGCGGATCGTTTTGTTGCTGATCTGGTTTCTCCATTCTTCGCTGGAAGAGTCCCTTTTCCCATACGAAAACTTGCCCATTCTCGCACCCTGCTGCAATACGTTGACCATTGAATGCCATATCATGAACGCGCTGGCCGTTGAGGGAAGCGATACGTTCACCATCAATGATTGAATGAACGATGACTTCACCTTGTGAACCGTTCCATCGAGCAACCCAACAGGATCCTTTCTCATTGATGTCAAATCCGAGCGATAAGGCAACGACTTCGTTTCCGGTTGCTTCCCATTGAGCATCACCAGCAACAAATTCGATGTTTCCATTGTCGTCCGCAACCACGTATCCATCTAGATGTTTGATCACATTGCTGATCGCAGACTGCATCGAACTCACCAACGCCCCATCCATTGAGCGAATGGAACCATCAGCCAGACCGAACACTGGATTTTCCCCCCGAGTTGCACAAATGGTTGGGCTATCCCAGTCTTTGTTTTGCTCGAGAATATCCCCGTTCGTATCGAGAATGAGATAGCCGTTCAATGGACGACCCAATCCTGCGATTGCTCCATCGTTGTAAGAGTAAAGCGTCCACGGGCGCTCATCCATTCGATGGGTTGCGAGGACATCTCCATCGAGCGAAATGGACCAAATGGCGGATTCAATGAAATCGTTGTGTTCGATATCGTACACCGATGATGCAGCAAGTACGCACTTGCTTGTGGTCATGACTGCATCGGCCGATCCTTCCAATGCAACATCCCATTGAATCGCTCCAGTCGATGCTTGAAGACACACGATGTGCAATCCAGACGTAGCGTAGATGGAACCATCTTTGATCACCATCGAGGAGATGCGGTTGGGCGTTTTCGCTTCCCAAACCAAATCGCCAGCCTCTGTCCAGTGCTTGATGGTGCCATCCCATCCGCCAACGAGGAGCGAATCGTCATCGAGCAGGACGGTGCAACTCACCGCCTCACCCAATTCGCGAACCATCCACGTACAACTGGTCAGGTCCATGGCTTGCGATGCATTTCGCCTCATAAGGGCGTTTGGGTATTTGCATCAAACGGACCCGTGTTGAGGACCTTGTTTCGTTTAGGGATGGCAAATGTGAGTAAGAACGCAGTCAACCCAAGAATACAAGCGGCGTAGTAGTGACCCATACCAAAGAAAGCAAAGATGGTGCTCATTCGCAGGATGGCGACTGAACCCGTTCGCAGCGACCAGATCACAAACCCAACCGCAATGACAGCGACACCCATGAAGGCATACCCAATCATGATGTAAATACCAGCTGCACTTGGATCCATTCTCGGATTTTCTTTTTGTTCGAGATTACGATCGATGAGTCGGCTTGTGCATGTTTCCTGTTCAAACGGACACGGCTCGTCGGCAAACGCTTCCGCAGATGGGACGATGAAATCGAGTCGTGTAAACCCATACGGTTCGATCAGAGCAGGAGGCGATAGCAACAGTCGTTCAACCAGCGTATCCGTGTAATTGCCGCGCTCAACTGTGATGTCAATTCGAGCAAGACCTGGCTTGATGTATTCGTACGAAAACGAACCATTTGCATCGGTTCGCGTAACACTCGAATTGAACCATCCAGGTCTTTCTTCCCACTCAAGAACAATCTCCGCGTCCTCAATTGGCTCGCCGTTATGATCGTAAACAATACCATCGAGCATGGCTGAATTTGGTGGAGCAGTTTGAGACAATTGGTACACGAATTCATCGGGTTGAACCAACCCAGATTCTGGCGATGCGTAATCAAGACCGTTGAGGAAACCAGATGCAGCAATGAACAAGACGAAAATAGCAATCGATTTTGTGATTGGATGCAATGTGGTATCAGGGATGGTAAAAGTTGCATTGGATGTCGCAAACATTGTCGAAGGTTCGGATTCAGGCAGGCCTTCGATGCCGACCCAATCCGAAGCCTCTTCTTCGCTCATGATTTTCCCAACCGGTTGCTCTACTTGAGTTCAATGCGTTGACCATAATTCGAATTGAGAATGGCAATGGTTTCATCGGATGCACTGATGCGAACCTCAATCCCTTGGTCGCTTTTGTCATGTTCATGGACGTAGACGGCATCGAAGATGCGAGAGAGGATTGCTTCTGATGCCATCTGATTCGGTTCAGGATTGTGAATGAAGAGCGTCCGTTTCGGCCCAAACAGCGTATGTAGGACAACGGACTGCAACGTTTCGATGCCTTCGCCAGAATGAGAAGAAATGAACAATGGGTTTGAGAATCCATGCTCAAAGATCATGGCCTTTTTCGATTTTATGGTCGTCTCATCAACCGTGTCTCGTTTTGTCAAAACGAGTTGAATACGCTCCATAATCGAGGTTTCATCAACTTCCAATGCACGTTCAGTCAATTCGCGGATGGATGTTAGAAGCTTCCTTTCCATTTCGTCGATTGAATCGCCAGCATCGACAAGAAGAAGCAGAAGGTCGCATTCAATCGCTTCTGCAAGTGTCGCTCTGAACGCTTCCAGTGTTGCGTTTGGCAAGCCATCGATGAATCCGATTGTATCTGCAAGGAGAACACGCGGGCTTGACTCAAGCCGGCCTAGCGTCGA
Organism: Methanobacteriota archaeon; assembly: GCA_018623995.1. Taxonomy (GTDB): domain Archaea; phylum Thermoplasmatota; class Poseidoniia; order Poseidoniales; family Poseidoniaceae; genus MGIIa-L2. The sequence continues at coordinate 326 of JAAZUV010000116.1, read as the reverse complement.
CTCAAGCGTTGAAAACAACCGATCCTCAACAAGAACTTCTTTCCCAGATAAACGCCTGAAAAGACTGGATTTTCCAGCATTTGTGTAACCTGCAAGGCCGACGGTCTTGGCATGTTCTTTTCGCTGTCTCCTTCGTTCTGCAGCCGATTTGACCTGTTTACGCTGACGCTTACGCAGCGCTGCTAATTCACGATTCACGTTCGTAAGGACAGAACCTGCTGCAGTCTGTCCAGCACCACCATATCCTGCTCGTTCACCGGTCGTCTGTTGCTTTACAACCTCTCTGAGGACCGTTCGGTCCGATTGCAAGCGAGCGATACGTACCT
>JAAZUV010000115.1 GCA_018623995.1 Methanobacteriota archaeon | reverse complement strand
TCAATTCGTTGGATGGAGTCATCATCGGTTGGCAGAACAATCGGCCATGGCGTGTAGTGGTTGCTGTCTGTGAAACCGAACTCTTCTGCAACATCTTCCTTGGTTTCGAAATTGAGGTATCGCTCCACGGAGACGATTTGCAGAGGTGGTTCTTGAGCCATCCAGTCGTTGTGATGCTCACGCAAGTCATCCGTCCAGTCCTTGCAGCCAATGCAGCCAACGCCGATAAAGAGAACCAAGACGGGGCCTTCACTGAGGTTATCTTTCATCGAATACATTGGACCAGCATCTTCTGGTCGATCAAGTGTTTCTACAGTGAACACTCGACCCTCTTCGATTGTGGATTCAAGACAACCCGACAAGAACAGAAGCAGCACGAGGGCAACGAATCGCACGCTGCTCCCTCATGCGTTTGTTGGTGTTCCGGTTTCTTTGGTTGTGGTCACTCGACTCTGAGCTTTTCGTCCAGCAGGTGAGCGACGTACGTTTTCGAACCATGTCTCGACACCGTTCCAATCCGGCTTGATTCCCAAGTCGTCAAGAACGAGTTTGCTGCTAATTCGGGCGCTCTCGAAGATGACAGGTAGGCCTGAGCCAGGATGTGTTCCTCCACCAACGAGATACATGTTCTTGACATCCTCGAATCGGTTTCGAGGGCGTCGCCAGAGCATTTGGTCGAGGCCGTGAGCGAGGTTGAACACAGCCCCACGGTAACAGTGGTCTCCCCAGTCGTCAGGGGTCATGACCATCTCAGTGACAATGTGGTCACGGATGTTTTCGTAACCGAGTTTGGTCTCGATTTGATCGAGAATTCGCTCTCGGAATTTGCTCGATTCTTTTGACCAGTCGATGTTTTCAGTTTGATGAGAAACAGGAACAAGGACGTATACCGTTGCGCAACCTTCTGGAGCGAGACCAGGGTCGGTGACACAAGCGTTCTGGACATAGACCGATGGATCGTCCCAAGAAAGACGGTGATGCTTTTCGATGTCTTCCAGATTTTCGACGTAGTTCTTGGAAGCGTAGATTTGGTGATGTGGCAAGTCATAGGTTCGGTCAACACCAAGGTAGAGCATGAATGTCGAACAAGAATACTTCTTCGATTCGAGTTTCTTGTCCGTCCATCGCTTCCTTGCTTTGTTCGGTACAATGCTGGTCATTGCGTTGGCAAAGTCTGCGTTAACAATAACACGGTCTGCCATGAGGGTGCCCTTTTCTGTGCGAACACCGACAGCGGTCTTGCCATCCATGATGACTTCTTCAACAGCTTCACCAAGTCGGAACTGTACGCCCATTTCTTCAGCGATTTCAGCCATACGGACCGGTACGGAACCAAGTCCTCCAGTAGGGTGGAAGATACCGTATTCGTATTCGAGGAACGCAAGGATGGTGAACAAACTTGGGCAATTGAACGGGGACATTCCGAGATACTTGGTTTGGAACGACATTGCAAGCATTAGTCGATCATCGTCAAACAAACGCATCAAATCGTTAGCAACGGATCGTGTTGGTCGCAAAACGGTTGCTGCTCGCATGACGCGCTTTGAGAAAATGTCCCGTGGACCGTTCCATGGCTCTTGCAAACAAGCCTTTGCACGATGGAGTTTCTTGCGGTTGTCTTCGACATAGCGAACAAAGGCATTTGCGTCCTTTTCGCCAGAAAGCACAGCGATTCGGTCACGCATGACATCGAGGTCACTTGTGCAATCGAGTTCGCCACCTTGTCCGAAAATGAGTCGGTAGTTGAGATCGAGTTGGTTGAGTTTCAATTCCTTGTGGGCATCCTTGCCGATGGCTTGGAAAATCTCTTCGATAACTTCTGTGTAATGGAAGAACGTTGGTCCAAGGTCAAACTTGAATCCGTCCCGCTCGATGACCTTTGTTCGGCCACCGACCTTGCTAGAGCGTTCGACGACAGTGACGTTGACACCTGCCTTGGCAAGAAGAAGTGATGCAGCAAGTCCACCAGGTCCTGCTCCGACGATGACGATGTGTTGAGAATTGGGCGTAGGCATAGTGAGAAATCACCGTTCATTCACATATAAAGCGGCGTTTTACACCAGTCAATCCGATGGGTTTGGATTGCTTTCCCAAAAGGCCGACTTCGCGGGTGTTGATGGCCCTTTTGCATCGGCTGTGTAAGGCAATTCAACGATTGATGCAAACTCATCTAGATACGGGCCCATTGACGAGATGAGATCAACTTCAGGATGTCCACGCAGAACCATACCGTCCATGTACATCAATGAACGAATGATTGGGAAGGCTTCCTCACCAAAGCGACAGCCTGCAAGAACAGCGATTCGTACAGTTTTCATCATCTGTTGTGTGAGACTCACTTCGCTGACGGACTTACCAACAAACCCTGCATAGGTTTCGTGCATTTCACGCATGTAACGTGCCTTTGCTTCGCCCGTTGGAGGTGTATCTGCCATCGTCAACATGGCTTCGAAAGCATCCTCGAGCTCTCCCTTGGCAAGATAGTAGAAGAAGCCAAACAATGCTGAACGAACGCTTTCTGGTGCGTGTGAAATCGCTCCAGTATCAATGAACGTAAACATCCCGTCTTCGTTGACCATGGCATTTCCCGGGTGGAGGTCACCGTGGAAGGTACCGATGCCGAACATGAAGGCTCCGTGAATTCGGAACAACTGGAGGAGGTCGTCCCACGAAAGATTCTGATCCGAGAGGCGTGATTCGAGTGTTGGTGCTTTGATGTGTTCCATGACCAAAACGTGTTTGTTGGAAAGTTCTGGCCAGACCTTCGGGAACTTCAAAAGAGGCATTGGGAATTGAACTTCCACTTCCTTCGCCTTGGCTTCAAGGAGTTCAGCACCTTGAATTTCGTTACGAAGGTCGAGTTCACGCAAGGTGTAATCCTCGACGTGTTGAAGCAATCCAACAGGATTTCCAACCTTTCGCAGACGTGGGTTGAGAAACAGGCCAATGCGGAGCCAGCGGCGCATTCGAGCAACGTCTTTGCGGAAGGATTTCTCGAAGTCAGCCTTGATGATTTTGACAACCACTTCGCTCCCATCTTTCAGCACACCACGGTGGACTTGACCAATGCTCGCAGCTGCAAATGGTTCCTGTTCAAACGACTCGAAAGCATCGAGGAAACCTGATGGCGCTCGATCTTCAATCAGTTTCATTGAATCTTCTTTGGGAATGGAATTTGCTCTTTGGTAGAGAGATTGGAGTTGTTGGCACTTCTCCTCGGAGAGCAAATCTGGCCGAAGTGCAAAGATTTGGGTCAGTTTGACAGCGAGAAGACCCATGTCCTGAATTTTGTCCAAATCAGCAGGACCATCCTTCGTAATCATACGAATAAATCGGACAAACGTCAGGAGGCGCATGGTTAGAAAATCTCCCTTTCATTTATCAATCGGCGTTTTTCTTCAAGAGTGCACGGATGGGGTTTGCGAACATCGCTGGTGTCGTCGTCACCCATTCATGGTAGCCATCACGTTCCTGTAAATCGACTTCAGACATCTTGACGCCACTTACGTAGCGCAGGAGGAGTGTCAGAATCACTGGCCCAATGAGGGCGGGCAATGCGTTGCTTCCTCCAACGATAACTGCAAATCCACCGATGGACCACCAAAGAATCGCTTCCCCAAGATGATTGGGGTGTCGCGTGACTGAAAACATGCCATCGGTTTTGAGATTCCCCGGTCCGTGCAATTCTCGAAATCGTTTCAGATCCATATCGGCTTTGTGTTCAAGCAACAAACCAAGCAAGAAACCAACCAAGCATACCAATGATAAGACTATTTTTTCTGCTGTCCAATCCACAGGTTCAGTCGATCCAGGAATGAGTAGGAAAATGGGCAGGGCGATGATGAGAAGGAGAACGCCTTGAAGGACGAAGACTTGCAGGAAACTGATCCACCACCAGTGTCGTCCAGCAGTTTCCCGCATGCGCACGTAGCGAGGATCCTCTCCACGATTCTTAGTTCGCTTGTGCAGTACAAAGCCGAGCCTTAGCCCCCATAGTGTGACGCACACCAGACATGCAACTGCTGCAATGTTGATGGCGTCTGACAACAAAAACCGGGTCCAAGCAATGAGGACAAAGCCCATTCCCCAAAGGACATCCATTACGGTAACATTCCCCGATGAAACTGTCTTAAGCCATGCTATTGTAACGTAGGCAAAGACAACCAAGACAGTGATTTCGTTCGGGCCCATCATGACGATGGTTCTGCTGGCTGTTCTTCATTGTTCATGATGATGTGATAGCGCCAAAGGTCATCTGGCTCACCTGTGCCGTCGTATCGTCGAACATTCACGTTCCCATCCTTTGGGAAACGTGTCATCAAAGCGCCTTCAATGATACCATCGTCAAGCTCCCACATTGGAAGCACGTCTGGATCTTCACTCGGCGGATGGTCGAGACCAACCTGTACGTGGAATACCGGGTCGATGCCGTACTCAAGTCGACCAAGGCCAGCAAACTCCCACCAATCCATCATCTCATCCAAGAATTCAACGTGATTTTCGATGGATCGAAGTGAAAATGCAAGTTCATGTCCAACACGGTTTCCTACTTGTCGGAGCATTCGTGAGAGGTCTATTCCGAGAACTTTCAGGTTTGAAAGACGGCCCTTGGTCAGCTCCTGTCGTGCTTGATTGACTTCAGTTCCCGCTGCAAGGAAAGCATCTGGGTCGAACGGAGTATCGTGTTCGGGCAGGTCGTCCACACCCAGTGCACCAACGAGTGAGTCGAGGAATGAACCTTCGCCAATGGTGAGTCGAAGCGGGTCATGAATTCGGCCTTTGGAGAATCGAGCCTCAGCAACTTCGAACTGAACGGCGTCTTCCCAGATTGTATCGATGAGGTTTTCTTGTGCCTTTGCGAATGGTTCACTTTCGATGACCAACGCAGCATCTTCCTTACCTCGGCCAACAGGGTTTTCCTCAATGTTCAAGAATTGAACAACGTGGGTGCAATCCTGCAAGAATCCCTGCGAGTCAAGGTCGTCAGAGTGCTTGATTTCGATGGAATCGTGGAGTTTCTGGAAAAATCGAGTTGTTCGTCGATCGAGTTGGGCAATGACCTGGACAACGACGCCTTTTTCGGCGACCATGTTGACAGTCTCGAGCGCTTCACTTCGGCAGAGGTGGAGAATAC
>JAAZUV010000114.1 GCA_018623995.1 Methanobacteriota archaeon | reverse complement strand
GCGATTGGAGCCTCTCCAAACCAAATCATTCGATTGGTTCTGTTTGAGATTCTCTCCATCGTTGTTGTTTCGATGGCTCTCGGTATCGTTCTCGGAGCTGGATTGGCGCTCTCCTTCAACGGTTTCTTTGACATCTTTGGATTCATCTTCCAAATCTTTGGAGGATCATCAACGACGATACAACGGACCTTGGTTTATCCATGGACACAGATCATTCTCGTGTCCTTGGCAGTCTTTGCTGCCGTTGTCGTTGCCTTATTGGTGACAACACGACGAGCGTTGACAGCAGACTTGGCTAGTGTGCTGAAGGGGGAATGAAGATGAGTGAAACAATTCTAGAATCCGATGGCTTGTATCACGTGTACGAATCAAAGGCTGAGGACGGAAACGTCGTTGCATTGCGTGGACTTCACATCAACATGAAAGCTGGCGAAGCCATTGCCGTTGTTGGTCCTTCTGGATCCGGTAAATCCACACTCATGAAGTGTCTTGGCGGGTTGATGAAACCAAGTGCAGGTTCGGTTAGCCTTGCTGGAAAGAACATGACGCGATTGAAAGGACAGGAATTGGTTGAGCTTCGTCAAAAGACCGTTTCGTTCATTTTCCAAGAAGGAAACCTCCTTCCAGATTTGAACGCTCGGGACAACGTTGCTCAACCGCTACGTCATCAAGGCGTGTCTTCAAAGAAAGCACTCGCACAAGCCGATGCGATGCTTGAGCGCTTAGGAATGGCACATCGAACACGAGCACTTCCTGCTATGCTCAGTGGTGGAGAGCAGCAGCGTGTCGCCATCGCTCGTGCACTCATCACCCGTCCACGATTGATTCTTGCAGATGAGCCAACCGGTGCGCTCGATCCAGTCACAAGTCGAGAAGTTCTTGCCTTGTTCAAGGATTTGCACGAGAACGATGGTGTATCGTTCCTGATTGTTACGCACTCGAAAGAGGTCGCCTCCTTCGCAAACCGTTCCTTGGAACTTCGAGACGGTCGATTCGTTGCCGAACACGGTGAATCCATCGATGTTGAAGATTTGAGCAAAGATCGAGAACTCATCATCGATGAAACAGGTACCGTCACACTACCTCCTGATCTCTTGGTTCGTCTTGGAGGAGCAGGACGATATACGGTAGGAAACGTTGCCAGTGGATATCTCTCACTGCAAGGCGACTCTGTTGAAGCCATGGGTAAAATGGAACTTGCTCAGGTCTGTCCTGCCTGCAAACATGACTATGTTGATAGCGATGAACAGATGTGTCCATCCTGCGGCTCAAGTCGGCCCATGGTGGAAGTTCAAGCATGAAGCAACTCGTCTCATTCGTAAGTTATCTCGAGGGTTTCTCAGCCCTGTTCCTGTTTGCAGTGGCAATGCCTGTCAAGTACATCGGTGGCGATCCTGAACTGGTTTCTCTCGTCGGCGCCATTCATGGGGGTCTCTTTGTCGCATTCATCGCCTTGCTGTTTGTCGGTGTAGGACGGCAATGGAACATGACTGCATTGATTCACGGATTCATCGCTGCCGTCGTTCCAGCAGGACCGTTTCTTTTTGATGGAATGCTCATCAGCGGTGAGTACGACCTAGAATCAAACTGATTTGACCCCTTGAGGCCAGAGGACCAAAATGAGGGTCTTGCCGCGTGTTTTCGGCGTATGTGCTGATTCAGGGTCCATCCAAACAATCGATCCAGTAGGATAGGTTCCATCTTCATCCCAGACTTCGCCTTCAAGGACCACATAGCATTCTCCTCCTGGATGGCTGTGTGGCATGAAGGCATCCACTTCGACTTCGGATTGTGCTTCGTAGAGAACTAGGGATGTCTTCTCTTCACGCTTGAGTTTGCCCAAACGAACACCGGTTCCGAAATCCTTCCATGAGATGTTTTCTTCCAACCAATCCTCATCGATGTTGAAACTGAGCCAATCGGCCATGTCGTGTGTAAAGACCATGTACATCCGAACGTATCCAGTTTGATGAGATGTTCGGTAGATGCTTCAGGAATTACTGAGCCGTTTCCCAAAGGTCCAGTACTTCTTGTGGATCTTCAAGCATGCCAACCTTTGTGGCTGTAATCATCCCATCGGAATTGACAAAGACCACCGTTCCAGGTGATGTGATTTCAAGCTCTTGACCTGCTTCGACACCTTTCATGAATGCGTAGGTGGTGAGTGTGACGCCCGTATCACCAGATTCGTCATCATCATCGAATGCATTGGCTGCTTCGTGCCAATCTTGCAGCGTGATGCCGCTGGCGTTCTCAGCAGGGTCGGTCGACATAACCAGAACTGGTAGTTCTGGAATGGCTTCCCAAATGGTAAACATCGAGGTGTGGCAAGGGTTGTTGCACCACTCAGCAGAGAACATGACAATGAAAGGTGAACCAGCCATCTTGGCTTTGTTGTAGGTTTGGTCATCATCGGCTAGACTCGAAAATTGCGGGAAGGCTTGCATCTCTTCAGCCTCTTCGGATGTACATCCAGCGAACCCTGTTGAAATCATTAGTAAGACGATAAAAATGGTGAGACTTGATTTCATCATGATAGCAACTCAAGTCAGTGCTATTGAAAGGTTTTGTCTCTTAGTGTTGCAAAAACCCAAATACAGAAGGCCATATCAAGAAGCATGAAACAACGAATATTACTGGTCAGTCTCGTTGTTTTCTGCCTGGTTCTACCCACGGCTCATGCTGAAGATGCATCGTACCAATGTACGGCGGGCGACTCGACCGAAGATCGTGTTGGCTGTCTCGATACGGATGGTGATGGCTGGTCTGACCCAGACGATTTTTGGAACGAATCAATGGGCGCTGATGCTTTTCCAGACAATGCTTCTGAGCATCGTGATCTCGATGGAGATGGACTCGGCGATGTCATCGACCCAGACATGGACGGTGATGGTTCAAACGATGAGGTCGATGTATGGCCAGAAGATGCGGGCATTTGGTCGGATTCCGATGGGGACGGATACGCAGATCAAGGACTTCATTCGCTATCGGACAACTGTCCGTTCATCTACGGAAAGAGCAAGATTCGGCTGAACGGATGCTCCGACATCGATGGTGACTTCATGCCAGACGAATACGATGATGATGCAGACGGTGATGGAATCCGCAACGAAATGGAGCGAGCCGCTTCCTCAGGAACCATCCTTTACGACCCGTACAACGCGGCGTCTACGCCTCTTGATTCAGATAAGGACACATTGCCCGATGTTCTCGATGATGACAACGACAACGATGGTTGGCCAGACGATGTCGAACTTGATCGAGGTTCGGATATCTATGATCCAAAATCTACTCCATTCAACATGTACATGGGCATGAATACCGGCTTCTTCTATCTCGGTGGACTGAGTGGTGATTCTTTCTCAAGTGAGTACGACCCTGAGAGTTTTGAGATTTCTCTGTCTGCCCTTAGCGAGATTGTCTTTGAGGAATTGGTCATCCCTTTCCTGCTTGTTCCGATCTATTTCGCCATTTTCTTTGCTCGTCGTGGTGAATTCAAGAAATGCTTGAAAGAGATTGAGGAGGTGTCGACGCCAAGTGAACTTGTTGAACTTGAGAAGACGGTCAATACCATGGTCAAGGAACGTACAATCAAAGTGTATCATGGCCTCGTGCTTCGAAACGCATTGGAAGAGAAGGAATCTGAATTAGGCACTGAACCTCAATACGAACCCAAATCTGAAGAAGAGTGAATCCTCAAATCCAAACATCGTTGGATGCAGTTAATTCGCTCTCGGCATCTCCAGTGTTGACAACACCTCGTGGTTCAATCAGCATGATTTTGCATTCCTCTTTCGCATAAGGACGATGTTGCACACCTTTAGGTACAACGTACAATTCACCAGCATTCAACTGCATTGTTTCGGATTCAAATTCGATGAACAGTGTTCCTTCGATGACCAAAAAGAATTCATCCGTATCGGAGTGATCATGCCACACAAAATCACCGTTTACTTTCACAATCTTGATTTGATAATCGTTCAATTCACTGATGATTTTTGGTGTCCAGTGTTCATTGAACAAAGCAAATTTTTCATCCAAATTGATTTTCTTCATAGTTTCACCCTAACTTGCTGATCATTCGATGGAAGTGATGAACACCTTGTTCATGCTTCGCTGAATACCTTCCTCTCTTGTACGAACTGGAACGCAGTCCCTTCATGCAATTTTCGACGACGAATTGATCTTGAAGCTCGACCTTGTCCAATTCTGCTCCAGCACCTTCCTCCAATAATTCAGGATGTTTCACATAACTCCGAAACAAGACCGTTGTTGAATCGCATCCATTCGGAACAACAACGTTCACGGAAATACCCCATGGATAGACATTGATCATCAGGTTTGGAAAGAACCACCAGTAGTACGCAGCGATGTTCTTTCCAAAATCAGTTGAGGATTCTGGAAGTTCAAAACAAACATCGCCCTTCTTCGCCATTCCAATTTGCAAAACGCCGTGTTCGAAGCATTCCGTGGTATATCCGTCCTTGTCCAATGCTTCGTTCAACTCAGGATGGACGTAGGGAATGTGGAATCCTTCCAAATAGTTGTCAACGTACAACATCCAATTCGCATCAATCTCCCAATTTCGATCCCGTTCTGAATCGTACTCCAAATCGGTAAAGAACCACCCAAGACGTTCCTGTATTGGACGAAACACGTCTTCCACATCGACTTCAGGCTTCAACGATGCAAATTCAAATCCATTCCACGTTTGCACACCGAACGATGTCAAGTGATCGTCTTCAGTCGGAAAATCAACAACATCTTCGAAACCAGGCATGTGTTTCATTGTTCCATCTCGATTGAACGTGCGCCCATGGTAGGGGCATTGCAGTGTCTTCGCATCGGAATGTTCGTGACACAGAACCATGCCTCGATGTGTGCAAACGTTCGACAGCATGAGTGTTGATTCACCATCCTGAACGCGTACGATCGGCTCATTCAGAACTCGACCAATATGATCGATCGGTGTCATCGCCGATGTGAATTGTTTGCTCAAACCAATAAATTGCCAAGTTCTTTTGAAGTTCTTGAGGATTTTTCGAAACCGCTTCTCATCGGTATAGTATTTGGACGGAAGCGTCTTCGCAACCCGAATATCCGAATCGATCAAGTCCCCCGACATGAATCGAATGTTGGACGTCATTCTCTTGAGTCTTGTGAGTCGATGTT
>JAAZUV010000019.1 GCA_018623995.1 Methanobacteriota archaeon | reverse complement strand
GATTTTGGACTCCGTGCTTAAGGAATGAAAATTCCTTCAAAGAAGGTGTCTTCATCCTCGGTTTCGATTTCTTCACAACGGATGATGGTCACATCGATGCGTTCCGTATCGGTGTAAATCCGACGAAGTTCGTGGAGCATCGCACGTTGCACATCTTGCTGATCGGTTCCATACAGGACCGAGAGGTGGTGATGCTTGTCTCCGTTGACCATGGCAATGAATTCAACCATCCATTCCTTGACGTAGTCATCCTGCGTGTTCGCCTCAAATGTTTCTTCCATGATATGACATGGACGTGATACCTTATCAATGAATGGGTCTTTTGACTCATCAATTTCCGAAAAGCGGCATTATTTTCCGATTTTCATCAAGATTTTGTTAGAATTATTCTTCTTCTCTTACCTTTTCCTTCGTTTGGAGGGTGACAAGACCAAGAATTCCAACAGCCAAGAAGACCATGACTGGTAAGATCACCGGTAGTTCGGTTCCTTCCTCAAGAGCACTCGATTGGACTGCGAGTTCAACAACACCAAGGGGTTGTGAATTCATGATGCTACGATTTTCGAGGGCTTGCTCAGTGTATTCGTGAACGACAATGACCGACCATTCATCCATGTTTTGGATCGGATATGAGGCCACAAATGGCGCCTCTATGGACGCATCGATTGCGAGCATTTCACCATCCATTGGAAACTCTGCAAGACCAACAAGCACTCTGTCACGGTGCTTTTCGCCAGGATTGTCAAATCCTTCAGGGACCGTTTTCTTGTGTTCGACAAAGAGAATCGTGTATTGTGTACCATTGACGATTTCGTTTCCTTTTGGGGGCATAACCGTCACCGTGAGATGCGTTTCGTTGGTTTGAGCCGTCACTGTCAAGTTGGTGTAGGCTCTTTGATTCGATTCAGCCCGCAGAATGTCCTTTTGCACATCAGGCCATGAGGATACATCTTCCCGAATCACTCCGTTGTTGACCACGAAGGATGGGTAGCCTGGGGTCTCCCTCTCCAAACTCTTGAGCCGTTCGATGCGATGTTGTGCAGCATCTGGTCCAAACGCATCGATTCCGTCATCAGGATGGTAGGAGACCATTGCTATGCGCTTCCCATGCTCTTCCGCAACGATGCTGAGATCAGGGTCGATTTCAGCGCAACGTGGACACCAAGTCGCAGTGTATTCCTCGACAAGAATGCTGTATCCTCCTTCGACAACGGCCCAACCGTCCCATTCACTTGGTTCGATTGAACGAGCGTTCGCAAAAGGCATCATGAGCATAATGCAACACAAGATGATGGCCGTGCGTGTTGCGCCCATGGTTTGCCCAACCACTCGACCTCCTTCATCTCATCGTTTCTGCCACGATTGCACGGAAGGTGTTATGTCTGCGTGGACTCGCAGTTGAAACAGGGGAATCCACATGGCTGACCACTGGATTGAGAATCACAAGCGTGATTCATGGCGTCGCCAAGCCAAAGCCAGTGGATATCGGGCACGTTCTGCTTTCAAATTGAAGCAAATTCAAGCCAAATTTGAGTTGATGCGTGATGGTGACGTTGTGCTTGATGTCGGTTGTCACCCTGGTGGATGGGCGCAAGTTGCTGTCGAAGAGGTGGGTGAAGCAGGAATCGTCATCGGTGTTGACCTTCAACCGTGTCAGCCGGTCGACGGAGCACACCTCATGGTTGGGGACATTACCGACCCGCTTACGCAGGAACGAATCGTCAAAGAACTCGAAGATCGTCAAGTCAACTCCGTTATCTCGGACATCTCGCCTCACATCACTGGTAAATGGGACGTTGACCAAGCTGTTGCCATGACACTGGTTGCCAAAGTGTTTGACTTCGCTCTTCCATTGCTTTGCAGTGGTGGTTGGTTCGTAACGAAGTTGTTTCAAGGCGTTGGCGTCGAGGAGTTGATCGAAGCCGTCAAGCCTCACTTTTCCTATGTACGTCGGTTCTCCCCCGAAGCATCGAGAAATTCATCCTCGGAGGTGTATCTTGTTTGCCGAAATCATACGCCTTGGAATGCAACCTCTACCTCTGTTCTCGAACGCTACGAGAAGGCCGTCGATCGAATCCTTGGCGGCGATGACGTTGTTGATGATGTTGTTGCAACAACGACCAAGTTCACGGTGCGACGAAAGAAATCTGAATAAACTCTGATAACGGTTGATGTTCATGTTCAGACCATGAGCATGACCTGCATTCACGATCTCAAACCAAACCGAGTTGTATCGACAATCGAAGGTACGGTAGCACGCTGCTACCCATTGTCGATGAAATTTGCAAAAAACAGATGGATTGCATTCAGGGAAATTGTTCTCGAGGACGACAGTGGCTGGGTGACAGTGAAGGTTTGGGGTCCTTCTGCCATCGATGTGATTCGAGGACAGACCATTCGGTTGAAGAACGTCTATTGTTTTACGACAGACGAGCGACTCTGTCTCACTTTGAGCATCCACTCACGCCTCAAGATATGCGCGCAAGCATAAAGAGGGGGAGGTCATGGGGCAACTACCAACTGAGGCAGCACTATGACAGAGCGAGCAAAAAATTGCACATCCTCCGGCGTACCACTAACAGAAACAGGTTCGACGACCTTTCCTTGCCCAAACTGCGGCAATCCAATCGGTCGAAGTCCACGATGCCGGGACCAAGGCGTATCTTACACCTGCTCTTCGTGCGGATTTGTTGGACCCTGAGGTGAGAACATGGGCATGGTAGCAATGACATACAAAGTAAACCCAGATGCGGATGCTGAAGAAGTTGACACAGACATGATTTCTTCCACAATCTCGACCTTCGGCGATGACAATTACGATGTTCAAAGCGTCGAAGTCAAGCCTCTTGCTTTTGGTCTTAAATTCGTTCAAGTTCACGTCGTTATGAACGACGGTGAAGGACTTGCTGATGCTTTCGAAGAAAAGATGGCAGCAATTTCTGGCGTTGGCGAAATCGAAGTTATTTCGATGGGCCTTCTTTGATTTCACTCAATCACAGTTGATTGAGTGGTGTTCGCATAAACTCGCGAAGCAAGATCGTTGCATACGATCCGCTTGAAAGTGTGAACCGGAATTTCAAACATGCTCCATCAGGATGCCAGCGGCTTCCCTCAAGTGGGCCTTGATTCCATTGTTCTCCAAGTGTGTCGCTTGATGCCTTCGGTGCTGCTTCGACAGTGAACTCTTCGAAGGATGTTGTAAGTGAGCGACGTGTTCCCGTCGTTGTCAGTCTTGGAATGTTTTCTATTTCCCAATTCAACTCAGCGAGGCCCATTTCGGAGAGAATCGATTGTTCAAGTTCACCGGGCTTCCCTTCGCATGTGCGAATGTCACGGCCAGGCAGTGGGCCTGTCACAGACAGACGGCCAAGTTGACAATTTCGTCCAATGCGTGGAACGGTCCGCTCTTCAACAAGAACACAGTTGTTGGCTGAGAGTTGGCCTTTTTCATCAAGACGTCCAACCAAATCACCTGCCTTTGGGACTGTGATGCTGATGCCTTGTTCGAGTCGCTTACGCAGTGTTCGGTTGAAGACAACCGATTGAAGCGCATGGATGGTCATCAATTGGAGGTTGTTTGGCAGCTTTCGAAAGGCCCCAATATGATCCTCAGGATTGTTGAGGAGATGCTCTGTCATCCGACGCTCATATCCCAACCAATCTGGGGCTAAATCGAGACCTTCTTGCGTAATTCCATTTGTTCGAATGTGCTCACGAAAGGCTGCGACATCAGGCGATTCATGGTCGCCCTCCTTGCTGATGTAGGTGTGAACGGCTTCTTCCCATTGATGTTGAACAACGGAGCGGCCGACTTCTGCCGTCACCGCTCTGCCACTTCCGAACCGTTGCGGCCCAATCCAGTTTGGAAATCGTCCTGCTCCGAGTTTTTCTTCCATTTTGTTTTTGAGCTGCTCGACTTCTTCGAGGGCTTCCTCTTCTGTCATTGGCGTTCCATCTGGATGAGCACAGCCCCTAACAACGATTGTGAAGCGATTGCCGCGATGGTTGCCGAACCCGATCTTTTGGTGAGTTCTTCCCAATACTTCGATGACGACATCGGGAATTTCAATTTCAGCGACTTTGAACTGCGGTGCATCGATCACAAAGATTTGGGACGTAACTGCCCGCTTGTCCTTTGTTCCAGCGAAGAAGATTCGGTTGCGAGAAATTCCAAGTTTCTTGGCGAGGTTGTTACAGAAACGGTTGGTTTCCCAGTTCGTCAAAGTGATTTTGGCGACCGTAAAGCGACCTTTTGGATTGAGGGTAATGGTTGTTGCAATTTCATCGACACGGAAGTCAGCGACTCGTGATTTGAGTACGCCGCCGATGCCGTGGCCATCTGCAGCATAGCCGATGAGTCCGATGGCTTCTGCCAGCGAATCGTTGGGCTGCATAGCAGCCACCTCATAGCGTTAGACTGTCAAATTCGCTGGACAAGCTGCTGACGATTTCGTTGAGAACAGCATCAGGCTTTGCCTTTCCAGTGGTGCGAATGTAGAATTCTGGTGGATCCAAATCAGGGTGTCCAGGGAAGTAGTTGGCGTACTCGACGGACTTGTGGTTGTTCAAGCGGTCACGAAGCATTTGAAGAGCTGTGTGAGACTCTCCTGTGATTCGAAGTCGGAGTTCATTTTTCTCATGAATGAGGACTTTGACTGGCATGTTATCGCTTTGGCGACCAACCACCCCATATTGAACCTTGCCGTCCACGAGAAAGCAGGTTTTCACTTCGCGAACAACCATCTCACCCTGTCACTTAAACACCCTCTGCCCTTCGGATTGCGCATGGACACCTCGAACTATGAGGACCTGATGGCGGAGTACGCAGGTCTGTTCAAGCGTCTGTCTGTTCCTATTCTTGTTGTGTCTGCCCTTCTAACCGTGGTGCTGAGTGCGCATCTCTTGACGTCGCCTCCTGAGTTTCGTACGGATTTGAACGACTTTGCTCCTGAATCGGAGTCAAACAAAGCGCATGAAGAGATTCACGCCTATTTCCCTGATGAATCGAGGCCGATGTTTGTCCATGTAACAGATGACAACGGTGGAAATGTCCTCAGCATTGATTCACTCAAACAAATGGATGCTGATCTCGTGGCTCTCCAATCGGATGAACGCGTTGCATTGACCGCTGTGGTTTCATGGACAACCTCTCCAGGGATAATCCAAATCGCTCTCGATGAGCAATCTCCGGGGACAACGCTCTCAGATTATCAGGACTGGCCTTCGCTTGTCGATGCTGTTGTCGATGAAGATACGACATGTTCCATTAACCAAGACGATGCTTTGCTAAGTACGGTGAACTTTGTCGGTTCAGCACTCATCAACAAGAACCTGGACATCAGCAAAACCTGTTCGTACCTCGCCAATGGAGAAGGTGATGCAGTTCCTGCTGCCGATTCAACAGCGTGGGTGATCGAAATTGATCCTGAACTACCAGAGGATGAGCGTCGAGAAATCCAACATCAAATCCGACTTGCATTTTCAGATGTAAGCGAAGCATCCGAACTTGATTATGCAGTAGCATCTCTCGACCTGATGTCTTATGACATTGACCAAGGAACCTTCGACAATCTCGCATTGTTGATTCTCTTTGCAACCTTGGTTGTCATTGCCCTTTTGTTTGTCGCTTTCAGGAACATCAAAGGTGTCCTGTTCCCTGTCATCAGTTTGAATGTGGCTTTGGTGTGTACCTATGGTTCGCTCAACCTCTTGGGCATTCGATTCACGGCACTCGAAGTCGCCGTTGCTCCACTTGTCCTTGGCTTGGGCATTGATTACGCCATCCACCTGCAGCGCTCGTTCACGTACCATCGAAACAATACCGAGGATGTTGCAGAAGCATGGATGCGAGCTTGTGGAAAATTGAGTATCCCCATTTCGCTCGCAGTCATCACAACGGTTGCTGCGTTCCTTGCCAATCTTGTCTCGCCTCTACCACCACTCGCAACCTTTGGTATTGCACTCGCTTTCGGGGTCGTATGTGCATTCTTGACCTCAACACTTCTCATTGGAGCTCTCCATGTGACCTTTAATGCAAAAGCAACCACTGAATTGCGTAAGCCATTGAAGTTGACCAATCTAACCCAGCCGTTGCTTGAACTTCACCGAAAGCAGCAAGTCGGCGTGTTCCTCGTAGCCATTGCCATTTCTGCAGCATCGGTCATTGGCGCCATGCAACTTGAAACCGATTTTGACCTGTCCGATTTCGTCAACGAAGACATGGAGATCATGTCGGTTCGTGATGACATTAATTCAAACTACGACAGTGCTGGTTGGAAGTATGTCTACGTTCTCATGGAACCTGTCGGTGGGGGTGTTATTCCTGATGATGTTACCTTGCTGGATAATCTGAGAAATTTGCATTCAAACCTCAAGAACAACCAAGACGTTGTTGGGACCGATGAACGATTCCCATCTCCTTCGTATGAAGGGCCGTATGTAGTGCTGAGAGATGCAGTCATGCGCAACGAATCGTTTGGAGCAATTCACGGTTTGGAAGTCGAGTACAACGACGTATGGGACGATCCAGATGCAACCATCGATCTCGGCCTTGTCTTTGCTGATTTGCAAAACAACTACACGATTGCAGACCCATTGTCTGGGAAGACCTGGAGCGACCGAGTCAATGCGACTGTTCACCTTGATGGGACAAACATCGCTCATCTTCGAACAGAAGTCCGTGTTGAAGCAACAACCTCTACGGAATCGAAGCGAGTCATCTCCGAGTTTGAGTCGATGATTGGCACGAGCGATGAAGACGGAACATTGCGAAGCTCACTCAAAGATTACGCAGTGATTCACGTCACTGGCGACCTAGTTGTTTTGCAACAAGTGCTCGATGGTTTGTCTTCATCTCAATTGAAGTCGACCGCGATTTCACTCATCGTTTCGTTTGCGGTGCTGTTGGTACTTACTCGTCGAATTCTCCCCGCTTTCATCGTTCTCTTGCCTGTAGGCATGGCAGCACTTTGGGTGGTTGGATCGATGGCTGTCCTCGGTATCAAGTGGAATGTTTTGACTGTCCTCGTGACAGCATTGACGCTCGGTATCGGTATCGATTATACAATCCACATGTGGAGACGCATTGAGTGGGAATTGCAACGGCAGGAAGATCATTGGAGTGCACTGAAAACGTCGCTCGAAACAACGGGTGTTGCTCTGATGCTTTCAGCAGCTACGACCGCTGCAGGATTCCTTGTCCTCATGTTGTCACCGATGCCAGTCATCCAGGACTTTGGTCTCATTACAGCAGTGACGGTGTTCTTCTCCCTCGTTCTCGCACTCGTTCTTCTTCCAGTCTTGCTTGAATTGGCAGCAAGGGCACAGGAAGTTGGCGAAAACGGTGCTTAACTGAGTGCTTGTATTACACTGTCCATATCGAGACCTTGATCTCGAGCGACCAGTGCCAGAGCCATCCATCCCGTCACATGAACCAAAGCACGTTGCTTACGGGTTGCTCGACGTTGAACTTCCTCAGAATCGAGCCCAGAAGCCCTTGCAATGTATTTCATCAAGCGTCGGGTTGTTGCAGCACGAGGATCGTTTGCTTCTTCCTTGAGTTGAACCGGAGTGATTTTTGCTGGTTGAGCAGCAACTTCGTCGGTTGCTGTAGGCTCATCTACAGAGTTCGATGTTGACGCTTCTGCACGTGTGTAAGAAACTGGATGGATCAAGCGCTGAGGTCTCGGATACCATCCAAGTGGCGTCACGGAGGACGAGAAATCGTCAACTGGTGAGAGATTCTCTTGGCCACCAGTCAACCATCCTGATGCGATGAGTGCCTGGACAGATGTTGCAGCTTCATCGGGCTTGAGCCATCCCATATCCAATGAAAGAATGCGTTCAATATCCATGGCATCAAGCTCGGACTCTCCTCGAAAGCAAATAGCGAGGACACGGCGAATGTCTTCAGCATCTGCTTCGGTCATCTTGTCACGTCCTTATGCCACTTTTTCAAACTCGCCATCATCAAGCAGTTTCCATCTTCCGCAGGTATCGCCAACGTAGAAGGTGCCTTCAGCCGTGTAATCGTACTCGCCTCCAGCCGGCAAGTCTTCCCAACTTCCAACACGTTCAACATCGACAGTTGGTGTGAGTGCGTCCAGTGCTGCAAATTGTGCAGCAGCGGCTTCTGCAGGCGATGTTTCGGCAACAACTGGCTTGGACTTTGCCGGTGGTGGGCCTCGCTTCTTTGGACCTGGGGTGGCAGTTGCAACGTTTGCAGGCCCAGTCTTCTTTTCGATGACAGGAACTTCTTTCGCAACGTCTTGCACTTCTTCGACAACGTCGTTCGCCACCTTGGGTACCTTTCGTAGCCTGAGAAGGACCATGGCTCCTGCGACGATGGCAATGAGTGAGCCTCCTGCTACGAGGATGGTTGCAGAGAAACCTTCTCCTGATGACTGGTATGTTTCAGACCAAGCATTGTTGGTCTCATCCAACTCGGCTATGACTGAATCAGAATCGATCACAACATCAAGATTCCACGTACCTTCGGGTACGTCAACAATGAGGCGCATGTTGCCTGCTTCCGACGTATCTAGGCCAGGGAAGGCCTTCTGAGCGATGAGTGTGCTTGTATCTCCTCTGACAAGGAAGACGCTTACATTGAACGCATCTTGTATGCGCTCTCCAGAATTAAACACTTGAACAGTTGCAGTGACTTCCTGATTGGCGATGAGTTCATCGTCAAAACTGACCTTTGAAATTTGCAAATCAGGGCCTGCGGAAGTGAGAGAAATCGACGTCCACGGTGATTCTGCAGAATTTGGGCCTTGCGAAACAAGACTCCAGCCAGCATCATCCATGCCAGACGCCCAACAATCCAAGCTTGCTTGGGATCCAAGCAGCGATGGTTGTCCCGATTCTGAGAAATTGAACCGGAACGAGAACAATGTGCGACCATCGAACACATCCATTGGTTCTCGCACAAGTGTGACCGGTTCCCATTCAATCGTTGTCGATCTGACCTGACAGGTCATTTCTAGACCTTTTGTCCACGATTGTGGTTCCTCAATGTTGGCTCCAATGTCGACTTGACCAAGGTCGAATCGTGAGATTTGATTGAAGGTTGATGTGAGCAGCAAAGGTGCATCTCCATCGATGATAAGGTCGGGGAATTCTGTCTCAAAGAAACGATCGTATTCGATTGGATCCCACACTTCAAGTTCAGCATCGAAGATTTTTCCACTCGATTCGGGAACACTGAAGGTCGTTGTGAAGGTTCCGTTTTCAACAATCACAGTTTGGCCTCCTACCCAGTTTGATGCTTGGAACTGTCCATTCCAGCGCAAGGCTACAGTGCCTGTGTAGGCCTCTCCGCTTGTCGTGTGTTCGACGCTTCCAGTGACTTCAATCACATCGTTGGTCTGCAATGCAGTGTTCATCGAAAGCGGACCTGCAGTCAGCGAAGCAACATCGCCAGAAATGTCTTCCATGGAATCGATTGTAACTGTTAGATCACGTTCGAACGTCCATGCACTGGTTTCATCATAGAACGTAAATCCGTCTTCATCATAGGTACGGACTTGGAGCGCACCGATGTTGATGCCAGTGGATTTCATTTGCCACATGACTTCAAAGTCAAAGGCGATATGGAGTTCGTCCCCAATGATGGTTCCTTGGCATGCATCGGTTGCGAACAATCGCCCATCGATGGCGGAGCAGCCTTCATTGCTGCGATAAAGCAGGCCGAGGTCATCGTCTCCACCCAACGTGATGCGGACGGTGTTGATGTCGCCAAGGCTGTTGTCATCGGAAACAACGACGTCCCAACCACTCACCTTTGTTGGCTGCAAGCGTTGGGCAACTCCGCTCTCCGTCGGATAGCGTTCTTCGACTGAAACGATGGTCGACTTCGTCGGTAGTCGACTTGTCCAGTACAGGTGGCCTTGTCCAAGCCCGTCGGTGAGAATGTCACGCCCATCACGATCCGTGCCCTCAAGGAAGACACTCACTGCATCGCCTTCTGCGTTCCCAGATTCATCGAGATAGAACATGAATTGCCACGATGTGTCGATGTTAATGACTTCGTGCTCTACAAGAACTCGCTCATTTGAATCGGCAAGGCCGTTGGCGTTCGCATCGTGGATACCCTCGAGCCAAACATAGGATTGAATGCTGTTCTGTGCAAACCCAACTGCATCGTAGACATTCAAGGTCACTGTGCGATTTTGGTTGACATTGAGATATGAATCAACAAGTGGAGAGGTTGTCATCACCACCGGAGCGAAGGAATCGAGGAGGAATCGAATGGACGATGCGGCTTGATCGACGGTTAACTCAAGCGAGTCCGTGGTTTGCGCCTCAAGGTGAACGAAGGTTTGTCCAGAGACATTTGCTGGCAAGGTGAGAATAAATTCTGTTGGCTGATTGGCACTCAGGCCAACGAATGCTGTGGACATATTGTACCACGATTGTGGCATGTTTTCGTCTTGCGATCGTAGGTCGATGTCGACATGGAGGCGTACTTTGATGTTGTTTGAAAGAGGCCTCAAGCCACTGCTCGAGTAAGCATGGTCGACTGCCACGGTCATGGAAGAACCTCCGCGTAGAACTTCATCCTGTGAGACGTCGTTTCCACCTTGCGTTGAAAAATTGGATGAAACAGAATCCATGAAGACTGAAATTGAACGATCGATGTTCACCGGTGTCGGGTGTGTGTACGTTGATGTTGCAACACCTTCAGTGGACACGCGAATCAGGACATTATCGGTATCCATGTCGTTGAATGAGAGTGCCCAGTCGATATCCCGAACGCCATTTGTTTGTGCGGATAGGGAAACGCCACTGCTGTCCAACAGATTGTCCGTATCACTCACGATCGGTGAACTTCCGTCAGGAGAAACACGAATTGTTGTCCAAACGGCATTGGGATGGATGAACCCTTCAGTCGTTGCCTTGATCATGGCAAACTCAAACACAGCAGGTTGTGCAAGTTCTTGCTCCATGGCTGCATGATGGGTTGAGAATGTAATCTGTGGAGCATTGGGTTGAATGGCTGAAGGATTGCTCAAGGAAAACGAAGCCTCTTCTGCACCCCATCGTAATGCATCCAAATTCGGGATGACCCAATCTTGGACTTCTTCCGTGTAGAGTTGAATCCGGTATTCCATCAAACCGTTATCGCTTGCTGCAACGCCCGAAAGAGAATGGTTACCAATGCCCAGAACGGCAAGATTGGCCGGATTCAATGTGTCAACAGGCTTCCATGTTTCAGATGCAACACCAGTTTCTGAATTGGATACGCGATACTGGAATCCCATGGCCGTTGAAGTGGGCGTCGAACCGGTAAGTTCCATCCACATCAGGGACGCTGAGCCGTGTTCTGTGGTCGCAAGATTGTTGATCGGGGAAGAAATCCATCCAGTGTGGTTTTCGATTCGAGGAGCAATTTCAGTTTCATCGAGATACTGAACGCCCCAGCCGCTACTGTATGGCTGTGAAGAAAGATCGCCTCCTGCGAAGACGGTGACTCCATCCGCATCGATGGCAGCAAGGTCAAAGATGCCGATGGACAAATCATCTTGCTTTCTCCACTCATTTGATGCTGGGACATAACCCCATGTGTCTTTGACAGACGCACTTTGGCTGTGTCCGCCAATGAGAACAATCTCATCGTTGTGAACAGAGGCTGCCATTCCAAATCGATGGAAGGACATGTTGGGCAATTTGGTCCAGGTGTTGGTTGAGGGATTGTATACCTCGCTCGTGTTGATGACCGGCTGATTGCTCCATGTGTACGGTCCTTGCAGACCGCCGAAGGCATAGAGAAGTCCGTGATATTCAACCAACGGAAAAGCAAATCGCTTCTCTGTCATGTTGGCGAGTTCGGTCCAAATGCCCGTTACCGTATTGTACTCGAGAAGACGATCGGTCGCGTCGTTCGCTGAAGAATTCTGAACGCCACCCGCAATGTAGATTTTGTTTCCAATGGATGCCATGCCAAAGTTACCGACCTCCTTGGAAGGTGGCATACTGGTCGTGTTGTTGACCCAAGCTTCTGCTGCGATGTCGTAGATCTGTACCTGACCAGTCGATTTTCGTGCTGGTGATACGTTTGGGTACCAATCGCCAATGGCGTATATTTTGTCATTGATTTGGACGCATTCGTGATACTGTTGGGTGTTTGGCATGTTAAATTGGGCGAGTGACCATGTTTCGGTTGATTGGTTCCAAATCTCGACCAGATTCGTTGCTGACTCATCGTTGCTTTGTTGTGGGTCTGGGTCCGTTCTTCCACCCATGAGGTAAACCAATTCGTTGGTTGTGTCATGTGCCATGCAGCCATGCGCTCTCGTAATCATGAGGCCGCCGCCCGTAGTAGGTGCCCAGGTAATTTCAGGGCGTTGCAATTCCATTTCGTTCGTGGTTGTGTTCTTGTCGACCTTGTTGAGTAAGAATCCTTGTCCGTTGAAGTTGATTTCTTCACCGTTTGCTCGGTCAATTTCTGATGCTTGCTCGTCGAGAAGAAGCTGTGCAGGGTTGATTGTGCCAAGGACCATGATAAAGGTCAACAGCAAACCGAGCACGGCGCGACGATACCACATAGGCTACCGTTGATTCATCCCGTTCTTGAGGGTTGCCAACCTCTGTCCAGAACGTGGTAAGTGAAGGTTCATAATCACTGGAAGGATGCACCCTTTGATTGGTACAATGGTTCGAGAGTACATT
The DNA here is from genome assembly GCA_018623995.1 of Methanobacteriota archaeon. GTDB lineage: Archaea > Thermoplasmatota > Poseidoniia > Poseidoniales > Poseidoniaceae > MGIIa-L2. The sequence goes on along the minus strand of JAAZUV010000019.1, from coordinate 2,255 downwards.
GCACGAGATCCACGAACGGGTTTGCCCATTGCAACAGGGCGTCGTCAGACTCGTAAAACCAACAAAAAAGAGCGTATTGGGCCGTGGTTGGAGTGCACTCGACAAGAACTTCATGACCTCTCTACTGGACAAACTGAGCACTTAACGGTCAATTGGAACGGTGGTCGCCATACACTTTCTCGAGTTGATGGTGTTCAAGGTCTTGGTCGTTTGAAGGGTGTGTGGGCAGATCGAGCGCATGCGAGTTTGCTGCTGGCTCTCGAGTCCGATGATGCAGACGTTCGTGTTGCGGCCCTTGAGGTTCTCCCAACGGTCGCTGAGCAACGTTCGGATGAATTGTTTGATTGGCTTTCGGTTCTCCTCGATGATGACGATGTTCGTGTACGACAGGCTGCAAGTACGTGTCTTGAACAGGCTGCTCCAACGTTTCCCTCAGGTGTGGACAGTTCGCTTGCACAAGAATTGCGTTCGACCATTGCAGCTCGAAGCGAACCCGCTTGGCGTGGCTTGAAAGCACTCACTGAGACATGGCCAGAAGTCGTTTGCGACCACATCGATGAGTTGCTTCTGGTTGATGATGTTCGGTTGAGGCGAAAGGCCTCAAAATTGCTCAGGAACATTGTTCAGCGTGCTGGTGCCATGGGATGGGATCTCATCTCCTGGGCGCTGAACGATGCTGATGCAGAAGTGAGAAGAAATGCATCCCAGACGCTCTCATCGCTCTCAAAGAAGGAACCGCGAATTGCAATTATGCTCACCGAGCGAGCCATTCTCGATTCGGATGAGAAGGTTCGAAACAATGCTCTACGCGCCATTCGTTCAATGGATACGGACGACTCACGTGCTCGTAATCTGATCATGAACGGTGCCCGTCATCCAAACGCCGTTGTTCGTAAGTCCTGCATTGAGATGCTTCCAATGTTGCTTGTTGAAGACAAACTACGTCTCGTTGCCACTGAATTACTTCAAACCGAAACCAATGCCGAACTGAAGAAGATGTTGACTGAAATGACCTTCGATGCATCGATTGAAGGCACGGAAGCTGAGAAGAACGCCTTCCTTTCTCCGGCACTACCCGTTCCAGCCTTGGAACGAGAAGTTGCCCATGCGCAAGGAAAAGCGGTTGGGCTTGGAAATGCTCCTCCAGAACCGCATCTGCTGGACGCTCCACGAGATGACGACGTGCAAGACGCCTAACGACATGGTTATGAGGGGGTGCTTGGTCGCTTGGACATCGAGGTCATCGCATGATGGACGACAAAGAACTTCAATTCGACCGACTATGGGAAGGAATTACGCCAAAAGGTGTGAACCGAACCAAGGCTCTCAAATTCCGACAATACATCCTTGAGCACGTTCGACAAATGCGTCGACCGCTCAACCGTGACAACGCCAAGAAGTACTGGATGGGCCAACTTCAGGCGGAAATTAAGGATCGAGAAAACTTCTGATGTGCGTGGGGGCCACCTCCGTCTCGGTGGCCTGAACCAAAGAGACGGAAGGAGCACACATGTTCACTAAAACACGATTCGATTCTCTTCAACTTCCCGACAGCATCATGCAAGGTATTGCATCGCTTGGATGGGAATGCTTGACAGAAGTTCAGCGCGACACGATCCCCATCGCTCGCTCTGGTCAAGACGTCATCGGCCAAGCCCGAACAGGTTCGGGAAAGACCGCTGCGTTTGGTATTCCAATTCTTGAGCGATGCCAGCCAACTGGAAGTCTGCAAGGCTTGGTCCTTGCACCAACACGTGAACTCGCCCAACAAGTTGCGGAAGAAATGAATCAGTTGCAAGGAGATGCTGGACTTTCCATCATGACCGTGTATGGTGGAACCGACCTCGAGAAGCAAGCAAAGGGACTTGACGACGGTGTTGACCTCATCGTTGGAACACCTGGTCGTGTGATGGATATGTCGGAGCGTGGACACCTTGACCTTGCCAAGGTTGAGATCTTTTGTCTTGATGAAGCTGATCGGATGTTGGATATGGGATTCCTTCCAGACATTCTTTGGATTTTGGAGCGAACGACTGCTCGTGAACAAACGCTTCTCTTCTCTGCAACGTTCCCACAAGAGATTCTTGATGCAGCAAACGAGTTCACAAACAACCCTGAGTTTGTTATGACCAATGAGGAAGAACTTGATGTCCCTCCAATCGATTTGTACAAGATCTCAATTGGCCGGGCCAACAAATTGTGGGCCTTGGGTCGTCTTCTCGCACGAATGGGTGATGACGATCAGTGCATCATTT
>JAAZUV010000113.1 GCA_018623995.1 Methanobacteriota archaeon | reverse complement strand
TTTGGCTATCGATGAGAATTTTTGTCTTCCAATTTTCCTCATCTAGACCGCATGCGTCTCAAGAAGATCAAATGGAATGATGCTCAGTGCTTCCTCATGGGTTGCCTCCAAATCGACTGGACAGGCTGAACCTGCATGGACTGCAGCAAGCCAGGTTCGTGCACAAACGCACCATGAATCACCAGCTTTCAAGCCGGGAAATGAAAAGTGAGGAGCAGGTGTCATCAAATCATTTCCTTGAGCTTTTGCAAATTCAAGAAAGTCCTGTGTCACCACACAACACACCGTATGCGAGCCTCGATCGTTCTCATCGGTGTTGCAGCAACCATCGCGATACCAACCAGTAAGAGGGTCTGTAGAACACGACTTGAGCTCAGTTCCAAGGACGTTCACGGATGGGTGCATGGTGAACCCTTGTAACACCTCCCTATCAATCATCGTGTGGGTCCAAGCATTGTTGCATCAAATGTCGATTTGTCCTGCCTTGGAGGCGAGAGGTTCATCATGGAGAAGCACAAGAGTGGTTCGGATGCTACCAGATACTCTCCAGAATTTGCCCCGTGATGAACGATACGCATATGCTCGTTTGCTTGCATACATGGCCCGTGTCGATGAAGAAATTACCGTGGATGAACTTGCTATGTTTGAACAACAACTTGGCAAAGCTCTCCTTTCTCCGAACCAACGAGAAGTACTCCGAAGATCGCTCAAAAGCCCTCCTACACTCGAGGAATGCTTGGATGGGCTCGGTCCTGAAGCAGGGCGTCTTGCTCTTCGAGATGCTGTCCTCATGGCAGCCTCAGATGGTTCAGTCGACGATGATGAACTTGAGGTTCTGAAAGAAATTGCCGAACACTTGGGCCTCGTCCCAGATGCTGTTCAACAACTCATCGATTGGACCAAGACCGGATACGCTTGGATGCAAGACGGATATGATCTCTTGAATTCCCTCCAAGGTTGAGATCTATGTTTTGCGACGGCGTCGCTGATTTGGATGCTGCTGAGCGAGCGCGTTATGCCGATTTACTCGTCCTCATTGCTGCAGCGGATGGTGAGCTTGTTCGAGAAGAAATTCAAGTCCTCGAAGGGTTCATGGGACGAGCCATGGTTCACCCCGAGGCAAGAACGTCCATTCGAAAAGGATTGTACGATACAAATCGACTTTCGAATCTGTTGAAGAATGCTGAATTGGAAACCCTTCGATATGCCCTTCGGGACGGTGCTTTGCTCGCTGCTGCTGATGGTGAATACGACCGTAGGGAATTACGTATTCTCAAGAAAATCGCTTCAACTGCAGACGTTGATGAAACCGAATTGAAAGCACTCTTCGATTGGGTTGCAAAAGGCTGGGAGTGGCACGCGAATGGCGTGGTACTCGCAAAGTTGTCCGCGCGAAACGATTCACCTTCAGAATGAATCATTTCATGATTTCAACAGGCACATTCAAACCATGATTGAATACCCACTGGTTGGGGCGGACTATGCAAAACGGAGTTAGCGGCTGGTATGCAAGATTGGATCGATGCTTGGACAACAGACAAACACAAATCGAAATGTGGCTCGATGCGTGGGAAAACTCCCTTCGAACCCACCAACCTATTGCTGCTCTTCTTCCCGAAGATTGGCCAACACTTCCAGCAAATCTTCTGACCGATCCAGGTCATGTTCTCGACCATCTCCTTGCACGTCACGATGCTGAATCCGATGGTCGCTCCCCACGTGGAGCACATCCTACTCCCCCTCGTCTGGCTGATTCCATCATCTCATCAGAAATGCTCGAGGCGACCATCCAATCAAAGGTCAAGAAACAAACGACCAATATGCATCTCGCAGACCTTCCTCCTGGCTTCCAAAAGCACATCAAGAAACTCAACTTTCCACCAAGTGAAGAAGAGGTAACCCTCGACGAGGATTCGCTTGAAGCCGTAAAGCGCAGCGAACGAACAAGCAGCGGTATTCCGCTCCCGTTCTCTGACATGTCGTGTGGTGGTGGAATCTTCCACGCACGTATGCTCCGAAAGCACAGTGAGTTGTTTGAAGGTCAGAATACTGATTTGCGCAAAGAAGACACCGAACGATTGTTCCGAGGATTCCAACTTGTCGATGTCGATGACCTCGTCGTCCGTTCCACTCGAAAGCGATTACTTCTCGAAGCGATCCGCCTCGGTCTTGTATCCCTCGAAGGCGAGCAAGAAGGTAAACTCTCTCGAGACCTCGTTGAGACCATCCTCGAGCAAAACATCGTTTGCTCCGACACGCTTCAAGAGGACTGGCCATGGGATCAAGCGCCTCGATTGATCATCGCTAACCCTCCATGGCTGCGCATCAAAGATCGATTCCGTGGCATGGAAGATGGTTCGCAACGCCGCAAAGACTTGAGTGAAAAACTACGAAGCCTCTCAAACGATGATGGTCCTCGATTCTCGACCATGCGAGGGAATGTCAACCTCTACCGACTGTTCATCGAGCGTGGTATGCAGGTTCTCTCAACCGATGGAAAAATGCGAATCGTCGCTCCTGACAGCCTTCTACGAGAACAATCCTCTCACCCATTGCGAAAGCTCTTGGTTGAGAAGCACTCCTGGAACGAAGTATGGGCTATTGAAGAAGCGAATCTCTTGTTCCCTGGCATGACCCAAGGCGTTGCTATTCTTGGAATCTCGTCAACTCCAAATGGAACAGAATCTCTCAACATCATCGGTCCAGTAACTCGCTCCGATCTACGACGTGTTGGCTCAGGAATCTCATCACGTGTCCCGTCGTTCTCACTTACCCAGGAACAATGGGTGCAATGGGCAAGAAACACATGGGCGGTTCCCCGTTTACCTCGTGACCAAATCGAACGAAAGAGCATCCTCAAGATCCTTGACAGTATGTCACAACTTCCACGACTCGGCGATCATGACCACTGGCTTGCAACACAAGAACAAACGGTCAAGGTCCGTGTCGGTGAAATCGATCAGACAGCACATTCGAGCAACATTTCCAGTTGGGATAAGGCAAAGTCATCTCGTCCGTTTATTCGTGGCGTCCATTTCACAGAGGACGAGGCCGGTAGTGTGTACATCCGACACCCAGCATTCCGTAAGGACATACCGTCGCGTGCCAACGAACGGCAGTTGGCTATGTGGTCTGGGAAAGCTGAAGTCCAAACATACGGGCCTCGCCTAGCCTGCCAAGCCATCGTGAACGCACACCAAGAGCGCCGACTACGTTGGGCTGTGATTCCAAAAGGATGCATCCTTGGGAACAGCGTGAACCATATCGAAATGAACCAAGCCATCCTCAACAGATTGAGTGCAGCCAAAGGTGATCTTCAGAAAGCATTGGAGTGGATGTGTGACCAACTCAACCAACGCGATTTGGACGATTGGGCAAAGGCTTGGTCTGCGAACAACAACGTCAACAATTACGAGTTGGAAATGCTTCCTCTTCAACTAGGACTTGAAAGTGGTGTTGAAGAAGTCGCTCAATGAAGGAAGAACGTTGCATCTTTGATAGTTTGAATACGATGTTTTATATCCAAACCCTCGTTAGTTTTGATTGGTATTTGTCAGTTGGAGGATTCTAAGAATGGGCATTCATCCAAAAATTGGCATTACGGGACTCCCACGTAGTGGAAAATCTGCAGTTATGGAGAAGGTCCTCTCCATGCTCAAAGAAGAACGTGAACGAGAATTGTCCGCTCGAAATTTGAGCGATACAGAGATCATCGGTGGAATTTGCACGGAACCAATCCTCGAAAATGGAGAGCGCCTAGGATACAAGGTCAGAGACCTGGTTACTGGAGACGAGGGTGAAATCGCTCACAAGAGCATCGATTCCAGATTGCGCGTCCTTGGATATGGCCTCAATACAGCTGAACTTGAACGTGTAGCCATCCCTGCGATTCAACATGCTATTGACAATTGCGAAGTCATCGTTATCGATGAGATTGGAAAATTCGCCGTTGAATCGGAAGCGTTTGTCAATGCTGTTCGTAACGCTCTCGAAATCGACAAGCCGACGCTCCTTACGCTACACAAGAAGAGCCGACACCCATTGTTGCAAGACATTCGACGACGAGACGACGGTCGTATTCTGGAAGTCACTCCAGTCAACCGTGCCCTTCTACCGTACAAGATTCACAAATTGATGCGAGAAACCTACTGATAACGTTGGTTTGATACATTGCGTCATCTTCGAAGGTTCAATGACTCCAGCGGACCGAGCGCGAAAAATCCTCTTGGGGACGGGGATGTGTCTCGTTTTCGTTTTCGCAGTTGGCCTCAACTCAGGACGATATTCAACAAATCCTGAGATCGGCTGGCTCTTTCCAATCATTGCCGCAATCCTCATTGGGATAGGATTGAGAAAAGGCAATCTTGGTCAACAATTTCCAGATGAATCGGATGATGAAATGACGCAACGCGTTCAAGACGATGTTCAACAAACAGAGAAAGAGAAGAACGTTGGTCAAGCATGGGCTTCTTTGGAACAACACGTTTTGAAATCAGAAATTAATGAAGCCGAATGAGATATGTCGGAAGCGGTTGATTCATACCCTTCATTTACTTCCGTCAATGTGGTGAGAGCATGAGTGAAATACCTGCTGAATTGTTTTACACGAAAGAACACGAATGGATTCGAATGGATGGAGATATTGCAACCATTGGCATTACAGACCATGCCCAAGATGCACTTACCGACATCGTCTACATCGAACTTCCAGAAGGCGGAGAAATGTTGGAAGATATGGGTGAATTTGCAATCGTCGAATCGGTAAAGTCCGCATCCCCTATCTTTGCCCCTCTTGCTGGAGAAATCACAGAAGTCAACTTCGATCTTGAAGACACGCCTGAACTGATGAATTCAAGCCCTTACGACGATGGATGGATTGTCAAAATGAAGTTGTCAAATCCAGACGATGTTTCAACACTCATGTCTGCAGATGCTTATCGAAGCATGTTGGGCGAGTGAACATATTGAGCGAACCATCGCGGCTCACGTTGTACGTTGATGGTTCGTGCGATGGAAATCAGAACGTTGACGCGACCACCCCTGCAGGCTGGGGCGTCGTTGTTGTCCAAGGTGATTCAGGCCTTGGACGTGGTAGTGGGGAGATCCTGACAGAATTGTCAGGACCCGTTTCAACCTCGCCCGAAGATGAGGAATTCATCGGAGCAGAAGTTGGTTCGAACAATACTGC
>JAAZUV010000112.1 GCA_018623995.1 Methanobacteriota archaeon | reverse complement strand
AACGTATGGATGGTGGAGAGAAGACACCATTGAGCGGGCCAAAACTCGAGCATCGCACAGCATTCCTTGAGCAGATGGAAGAATTGAACAAACGGGTTCGGCAGGAAACAACTGAACCAATTGTTGAGTCAGTTGAAGAAGCGGAAGAAGTAACAAATCTCGAAGAGAAAAAACTCGTCGATTTAATCGAATCCTCAAACATATCAGAGGCCTTCTTCCTGGCTCGGCGACTTGTTGCTTCGGGCGAGTCGTGGGCGGAACCGTATCTTGATCAGTGCCGTTCGATGATGTAGGTGGTACGATGTCTCCAGTGTTCGTCTTAGCCTATGTTGTCCGCAAAAGCAATCCTCGATCGGTATTGAAATCAGGCTCTCTTCTCATGGTTCAGCACCCCGAGCGTGGTTGGGAATTCCCAGGAGGACACATCGAGGAGGGTGAGCATCCAGAGCAAGCACTGCATCGTGAACTGATGGAGGAAACTGGAGGAAGTGGTAGACTTCTTGCTTGGAACAAATCGTACTACCCAAATGGTTGGGTCGGGTTGGTATCCGTTGATGACGAAGAAGTACCGTTCAGTCAACATCATTGGAATGTCAACGATCAACACGTATCTACGGTCCAATGGTTTGCAGAATTACCCGATTTTACCCATTGGGATGTTCAGGAAGTTATCGATTTGAGTAACTGGGTGAATTCTATAGAATTAGGGCATGAGTGATTGCATTCGCTCTGTCCATGCCAAGTGTTGCTCATCGTTGAGTTCGCATCCAAGAACAACAGCTACCAGCATGGAATCTTCCACACGCTGAGGTGCTTCGATAAGCCAATCGAATTCATCCATCCGATCAAGGCGGTGCGCCATCATGATCATAGCTCGCAAATCAGGGCGATCCTGTCCAGCAAGGTCTTTGTTGAGATGCTTCATGCACCACTCAAAAACACCGCTTACATCGGCCGGATGTACGTTCAATTCAGGTGTTGCATCACCAACATCGCGTGGCTTTGATTCATCGACTTGCTGTTGAAATCGAACCGCTTCCTCATTTTGTTCGTCAATTGAAAGGTCCAGAAAGAGGCTACCTGCTTCGATCGCCATGGTCACCTGATTGGCGAGAATAGCATGTGCGTGTCCGTTCCAGGCATTTCGAGCAGCGTCGAACATCTTTCCATATCGAGCGTGAATGCGAGATGCACCGATTCGGGATATGGCGATGGTTTCATGTGCATGATTTTCCTTCCTTGAAATATCACCATAGACTTGCAGTGCCATCAAATCTTCTCCGGATGCCATGTGGTATGCTGCTTTGTTCAAGAGTGATAAGTCATGATCTCGACTTGCTTTCGCAACGGATTTGAGCCTGGTTTCAGCCCATGTGAGATCTTCTTCTGCCCCAGCTGCATCTCCTTTTTCGAATCGTTGGAGACCACGTTCCATTCGTAGACGACCTTCAAGCGCCAAGTCACGCGTTTCAGGATTTCTGCATACTTCGAGCGCTTGATCGATGGCCTCCTCAAGACGTTGATCGCCAAGCATTCGTCGACGTACCAAGTCGAAGGTTGCTCGTTGTGCTGGAGTTAAGACTGGCAAGAGCAGTTCAACCAATTCAGCAGCATCGAGATAGAGGGCGGCCTCGATGATCGCCATCCAGTCGCTCCATCCGTGTTCGTCACGCCATTCCTCAGCAGTTTCCAACGGTACTGGTCCTTCCTTTCGCCATTTCGAGATGTACAATCCAGGTGCCTTTGGTCTCATTTCTTCACCTCATGTTGGAGTGTTAGTTGTGCTATGAATGCAGATTCTGCTCGAATGCGATCAACGTTTCCTGTCCATCCAGCAGCTCCGTCATGACCTCCACCGTCGCCACCGTGTTGTTCTGCTATCGCTTGCATGATGGCTCCAAGGTGAACGCCACGCAACGTTGCCTTGCGTGTCGCTCGTGCTGTCAATCGTGTCTCGCCCTCTCGATGGCGTGAAACAAGAGATACATCGCAACCAGTTCCGAGAAGCATGGAAGCAAGTCTTCCTTCGAGCGTACCTGCATAGGTCGTAACGAGACTCCAGTCCCCCGCATCGTGATGCTTGGCACGTCCAAGTCCACGGAGTAAACTCCCTCGTTCTGATGGAGACGTATTTTCTCGTTCAATGTACTCACAAAACTCAGCATAGTCAATGTCGCTACCCTCGAGCAGTTTTGTCGTCACTTCGAACGAGGTAGTGTTGGCGTGTTTGAATCGTCCTGTATCGGTGATCATGCCTGCTAGCAACATTTTGCGAACGGGCGATGTTAGTGCATCTGTAGCATGTTCAAACATGTATGTTGCAACCATTTCTGTTGTTGCACGTACATCCCATTGCATCATATGGTCTCCCTCGTTTAATGTCCAACCGTTGGTAGCATGGTGGTCGAGAATCAAGCGTGGCACATCAGGTAAGTTGATGCCAACTTGGTCTGGTGCAGCAGCATCAACAACAATGATGCCACCGAGATTTGCAGGAAAAGCAGTGCCCTGAGCCGTTACCTTACGAAATGGAGCCTTCATGTCTTCAACCAGCCGCTTGGCAATGCGTCCTAAATGCAAACCACAGGCGAGGAGCGAGGGATGAATCGAAGCGAGAGCAATGGCAGATCCAATGGTATCCATATCTCCGTTTTGACCGGTGATGACTGGAACTGCTCCACGTTCAATGGCAGCATCGAGCCATTGCTTCATTGCAGCAATGTCTTCTTGTTGCGAGTTCAAGCTTCTCCCTCAAGTGATTTCTTGAGTTCTTCATAGGCTGCGACAAGTTTTGCTTCATGCTCGGAGAGTCGCTCAGCATGTTCGGAGAGTGTGGAATGGGTCGTTTTGAGTTCTTCAACCAACGCTGCTTTGTTGTCAACTTCAACCAACACACCACCGAGTTGTCGATGCAACGCCATGCCTTCAGGGTGCTTTTCAACGGCAGTAATGGTTGTTTCCAATTCTTGCAATTGTGCCCGAACGGTGGCCACTTGATGACGTGCATTCTGAACTTCAGAGACAACGACTTGCAATTGCTCAACAGTGCTCATGCACCCATCGAATCGTCCTTGGTTGATGAACCTGCGGTTTCAATCGCCTGTAGAATTTCATCAGCAGCAATCAGTCCACGAATCCGTGTGTTCCACATAGCACGGAGATCTTTGGCGTTGGCTTCTTCCAAACGGAATGAAAAGGTGTTTTGATCATGCTCTTGGCTCTCAGTTTCTGAAACGAGCGAATCTCGCATAGCCTGAATGTCCGTAGCGTCCGCTCGTGTAATTATACAAACAAGCGAGAACGGCGTTTCCGCCATTGCCATCACTCCTCTTCAGAAGTGTCTTCTGCAGCCTTGCGCTCAAAGTCGAGAGCAGCTTGCTGAGCGATGAATGCCATATCGGCCGTTGTTGCACCTTCAACGGATCGTCGAAGGATACGGGAATTTGCATCGCTTGCACGGGTGAATGGTTCCCATGCACCGCCTGCGAAGGTGTGACCACATTTTCCGCAGGACCAGATGCCAACGGATTGACGGGTGACCTTGCGGTAGTGACAAACAGGGCATGTGTACTTGGCGTTTTTCTTGGCCAGAGCACTGCCTGCGTTACGTCGTACGCTTACACCATATCGTGCACCAAATCGTGCTGTTGCCTTTGCTTTCTGGGTTCGCTTTGCCAATCAGTTCCCCTCCTTTTCTGCCACCATTTCTCTCAGTTCACTGCACTTTTGTTCGGCGACCGCTAGAATCTCGGCAAATTCGTCCGGAGTGAAGACTCCTTTTAGCCCCTTCTGTAACGAGTGGAGGTGGCCTTCGTCTCCTAGAGTGATGTGAATGCGCTCATCTCCACCGAGTTCTTCTTCTTCACTCGGGTCGTAAACAAAGCGTCCACCGGCTCGCTTGAACGACGCCATGATTGGTGTTCCATTGACCTTCAAGGTGTGATCTTCACCAACATCAAAGCGCTCGGCAGGAACAACAGCTGTTCGTAGGGCAGCAATGGCTGCGAGGCCCGCTGCATCGAAGATGTTGCCTCCATCGGAAAGAACGTGGATATCGATCATGACACCCCACACCTTTTCGCCCGGAACGATGCACAACTCGTCCATGTCGATGCATCCGGACTCACGGATTCCACGATCGACAACTCGGCCGAGTTCGATGGATTCTGGTGATGGTGGACCTGGCTCATACTTGCGATGAGCAACAGGACGTAGTTCAGCACCACACATAAGGGAACCTTGTGTTGGTCGATCTGGCCATGGCGTTCGGATTTCGAATTTGACACCAGCGTAGATGATGGTGTCGCCCCAAACGACCTTGGCGGATCCTTCAGCATTGTAGAGGCAGTCTACTTCGAGGTGGACTTCACGTCCCTCGAATTGGGCACGGCCGTCAATGCGCTGACCATCTGCTGCAAGACGGTCAAGTTCTTGTCGCAAAAGAGAAGGAACGAGTTGAACCATCAGGCTTCACCTCCTTCGTATCGGCGCTTGAGAGCATCAACCATGATTTCGTGAATTTCTTTTGCAGCCTTGTGATTGTATTCCATGGCGAGATTGTATTCGTCGATGGACAGATCTCCATCCATTTGTAGGAAGGCAATCTCACCTGTGTTCGGAAGGATTCCAACTGGAAGGTCGGCCTGGCCGTAGTTGTCTTCTGCCTTGTCAAGGTCAAGAACAACCGTGTCCTCAATCTTTCCAGAGGCTACACCGACGATCATGTCTCGCATGGGAATTCCGGCGTCAGCTAGCGCAACGGATGCTGCAGTGATTCCTGCGCATCGTGTTCCTGCTTCTGCAGCAAGGATTTCGATTTCGACTCGAATCTTTGAGCGAGGATATCGCTCAACGAGGACAACCGATTCCAAGGACTCAGCAGTGACCTTCGAGATTTCACGACTACGTCGATTGAATCCTGGTCGAATTCGGTCACCGGTTGAGAACGGTGCCATGTTGTAGCGAACGTCGATAACAGCACGGTCTTGTCGCTGAATCTTTCGAGGGTGCGCCTCCATTGGTCCGTAAACTGCAGCAACTGCAACGTTCAGTCCATGTGTGACCATGGCCGAACCATCCGCTGCAGGCAGAACACCTGCTTCAATCGTTACCGGCCGCATCTCATCGATTGCTCGACCATCAAGTCGCTTTCCATCTTCTCGTAGTAATTTTACGTCTCCATATCCACCCATCAGTGTTCACCTCGTTCGTTTT
>JAAZUV010000111.1 GCA_018623995.1 Methanobacteriota archaeon | reverse complement strand
AGACCATCTGGTCCGTGCTCGAACGGGACGCAAATTGCCACGAACGCTTACTCGACGTGAATTGACTTCGGTGATTGAAGCGGCCAACACGTCTGAGAACGCCATCGCTTCCGTGGTCGTGACCGTCTTGCTCGACACGGGTATGCGTGTTTCGGAATTGTGCAACCTCAATCTCTCTGACATTGAACTCGAAGGGCTGCATGCGAAAGTCATCGGAGGGAAAGGTGACAAGGACCGTATCGTTTTGTTCACGCAACGTACCAAGAACTGCATCGATGCCTATCTTCCGATTCGCAATGCACGCATTCGTGATGACGATTTACCGTTCCTCCTCAATCAAGCTGGACGACGTTTGCAACCACGAGGCGTGCAACGTCTGATGGATCAACTTGCCTTGGAAGCGAATCTGCCGAAAGGAAAACTCACACCGCACGTTCTTCGTCACAACTTTGCGACTGGATTACTCGAACGCGGAGCCGATCTTGTGACCATTCAGCGACTGCTTGGTCACACCAGCATTGCAACGACCCGCGTCTATCTCGACATCTCCGACCAAACCTTGCGAGAAGTCTACCATCGTGCTCAATCCATGCGTCAAACCATGGATGAGGAACAAGCGCAACGCGATGAAAAGTTGGTCGAACAAGAAGGTGGAACCGAAACCTTCGGTATCGACCTCTCAAGAACTTGATCGCTTTCGCTTCTCAATGGAATCAGGTCCTGCCCATTCACGATGTGGTGTCACATCTTGACCAGAATGTCCAGGAATTGGACAATGTTTTCCGGAACGGCATCGAGAACAATTTTCCTTTGGAGGCAATTCAACGGTCTTTCGCAAACGACCGTACTTCCTCCTTGGCATACTCAACCATCGTCCAAGACGGTTTTACAATGTAGCGCTCAGTTCGACTCACTTCTTGTTGAACCAGGGCATGTCGGTCACACTTCGTGGAACCTTCAAGGTCTTGCCTTTACGTCCATCATCGGATTTTTCCGACTTGACTTTGTGATCGCCCTTGGCTTTCTCCACGGTCTTTTCTGCGACTTTCTTGCCAGCTGCAGTTGCTTTGGAAGCAGCCTTCTTGGTGGATGAAGCGGCCTTCTTTGCCGTATCCTTTGCTTTGGAAGTGGCCTTCTTGGCGGTTGACTTTGCCTTCGCCGCAGTCTTCTTGACAGCAGATTTGGCACTCTTCTTGGCCACGGCTGCAGCCAACTTGGCTGCACTTGCCTTGTTCAATCCAGCCTTCTCAAGTCCAGCCTTTCCTGCCTTCGCAATCTTTGCTGCTGTATTCAATCCAGCCGCTTGGAGTTTCTTTGCTGTCGCTGCGCCTACACCCGGTAGTTCAGTCAAATCTTCGCCCTTGGAACCTGCCTTCTTTGCCATGGTCTCGCCTGTTCATCCATACCACAAAGCATAGATGAAGTATTCCATGGTCGTCCAGTGAGTTAAGATAAAAAACAAAGGTAGGCTCTTCACAACTATGCGAACAAAAACCGTCATTGCAATATTGTGTCTTTTTATTGTCAGTTCTTTGTCTACATCTCTATCGATCGTTCCTGGAACAAGTGATGCGAATCTACTTCTTCAGGAGACGTCGGAAACAAGTGCTCGAAACAATTCGACCAGTGAATACGTCGATATCGACCATTCAGGATATGTTTGGGAAACGGCCAACATGGTCGAAGTCTGGGATTCAGGGACCGATGTTCATGCTCAATTTACAAGCGGAAACCTCGTCATTGGGGAGTCCTATCAACTGATTTGGAACCTATCCGATTCAACATCCAACGTCGGCGTCTATGACCAAGGCAATGTCATCTGGAATGCTACGTCGACAACCAGCGTCGAGAGCACAAATGTCAGTGGATTGGCGGATGGAACCTACTATTTCCATGCCACATTGGCTCAACAAGGTTCGCACATAGCAACAGACATGACCACGATTCAGGTAGGAAACAATTCTGGCGGCAACAACTCTGGAGGCAACAACACTGGCGGTAACAACACTGGAGGAAACAATGGTGGTGGCAACAGCATGCACAACAACAGTTCTGGTGGAGGCGGACAAATCGGCGGCGTTAAACCTGGTGGCAACACAACAGGCGGCAACAATGGGACCGTCACGAATGGAACTTCAATGGCCAATCCCCTCATGCCGATCATCAATTGCAGCGATATTCCATGGAACGATACAAACATCACTGGTTCCACGAACATTACCATCGATGATTGTGTTAATTCAACAAGTGAATTCTGGTTCTGGTTTGAACAAACAGGAAAGATGACATGGTTGGACCCGATTGTGGCCGTTGGATATGATTTCATCGTTTACAGTGGCCCTGCGATGACCTCAGTCCAAATTCCAACTGGCTATGGTGATGATGTCTTCGATTTGTACCTCTACGGTGGAAACGGTTGGTACGATACCAACATCGACATTGACGCTGGTGTCACTTACACGTTCCCAGACCCTGTTGAGCGCATGTCCATTCGTGGAATTGAGGCATACGAAATGCTCGATCCAAACGACCCTACTGCATTTGTCACAGGAATCACATTTGCTTCCAATGACCCGGTTTTGATGACCATGACCCCGGTAACAGAGAACTACACCATGCAGGGCTGTGGCTACGACCCATCCTTGACCGAGTTGATGATTTGGACCGATTCGCAAACGTATGTGCAAGGTGCAACTACGTACGCTGATTATCATGTAAACTGCAGTGTAAACACCAAGGATTACGAATTGCACGTCTTTGCTTATTCTGCCAGTGGCTCATCATGGAGCGACTACGATGAATGGAATTGGACGGAAACCGATGGTTTCGAAGCCATGGACGATGATTGGACCAACCTTGACCCGGGTACGTACTGCATCAACGCTACCTTGTACATGGTCAGTGGAGGTGCCTATCAATTCGTTGACTTCGACTTCACCTGTTTCACAGTGACTGCCGCCAACAACGGGGGCGGTAACCCTGTAACACTCGACCCATGTGGCTTGAACAGTTCATACACCACAATCTGGAGTTGGTCGGATGCTCAGACCTACAACTACGGCGATAGCCAAAACCTCTCTTTCTATGTGAATTGTACTCGAATTGGCCAATCCTACACGCTTGAGTACCATGTCTATGACATTACGAACTCGGCCAATCCCGTCGCAGCCGGAAGTTACTCCTGGCTTGCAACCATCACCTATCAGAGTTGGAATGACATCGTCATTGGTCTGGACGCTGGGGATTATTGTGTGAAAACCAACCTCTACCAATCTGGAAATTATCTAACAGATGATGGAGGAACGACCTGTTTCACCGTGGTTGGAACATCAGTCAATACTCCGCCAACGTTGACTGCACCCCAGCAAGCTCTGGTTGCATATGCAGGCGATCCTTTGGACTGCTATGCAAACGGCATGGTCTTCATCGACCCTGACAACGACCCTGACAATTCCAACATTGAATGGATTGTCAACGGAAATTCAGTCGCTTCAGGTGTTCAAGCCATCCTGCCAGCTGGTTCTGTCTCACTCGGTGATTCTCTTTACTGTGAAGCAACAGCACACGATGGAATCACAAGCGGTAACACCTTGCAACGATACTACTACGTCGTTCCTTCCAACAACACTGCACCAACCGTATCGGACATAACCATCTCACCAACGTCACCTGAAGAATCGGACACACTCACCTGTTCATACACGTACAACGACCCAGACAACGATCCTGATGCTTCGATGGTTGTTTGGTCAATCAATGGCGTTGCAACAACAACACAAGGCACATCCTTGGATTCTGGCTATGTTGCTGGAGATTTCGTTACATGCAGTGTGACAGCATTCGATGGTACTTCGACCGGAAACACAGGAACGGGCACAGTGTTGGTGATGACCACCGGTGGCGGTTCCACACCAACCATCGGCGTTCTAGGAACACTGGCCGTGTTGAGTGTTGCATTCGTTCTCGTTTCCCGAAAGGAAATCGAGGAATGATGCTGCAGGATCCTTTCGGCGTCCTTCAACGCCTGTTTAGTCGATACTGAAACCCATTGCGACGCAATCGATACACTTCTCGACGTTCATATTGCCGATTCCGTCGGTTCGACCGCAACGGTGGCAATATCCAATGTGGCTGACAATGCTCTTGCTCTGACTAGGCTGCACAGGCATTATCTACGGCTCGTGTACTATGAAGACTTGTTCAGTCCTCTAGGTGACATTCATGTGGTTGAGTGCTATCAGAGAAGCATGGGAGTGGATTTGAATCCAGAACATTCGATTCTCCACGCCCAGGTTCGTAAAGCAAAAGCGAGTCATTGCGTTGATGATGCGGGATCCTTTCTGCGACCGTCGACCTTCAAGGGTCCTTCCTCCAAAGTCTATCTTGGTGATGTAGCGGAAACGTTGCTGCGTTGTTCCACTGGTGCTGAAACACCGACTTTTTCACATCCACCGGGGTTTGATGAACAGCGGTGGATCATGGAATACACAGCAGGCTCGCTTCACGTCAGCATCCAGTCTGTGCCCTACTGGGGCTTTGGCTTGCTCACCTCTGGCTATCGCAACGAAGTGGTCATTCGAGGACCTGTTGAGGAGCGAGCGCGTTTGGTGCACGATTGGGTTGCAGCCTTGCAACACAACCCTTGGGAATTCGCACATCGTGGTTCTGCCAAGAAAGCACTCCAAGCCGTCAGCAGTTCACTCAAAGCCAACGAAGACAATTGGCGCTCGCACCAAATCCGAGCTCGAAGTTTGTTGAACGAAGCCATTGCATCGCTTGAGCATCACATCGACCGTATGGAAAAGAAGGGCGGTGTTGAGGCCGACATGATCGAACTTGCACGTCTTGAAATCGACTTGGCACAACAAGCCCTTGCTGATGACAATACGCCTGCAGTCGAGCGAGCGCTCTCTCGAGGAGAAGCGGTCCTGTTGATACCAATCGATGAGGAAGAAGAGGAAGCGCATGGTTCGGTACTCACCATCGAAGATGAAATTCCGTTCGTCGATTTGAGCGATGATGCCTCCGAGTGACCGCGCGTTGCGTTGATAAAGGGAAGGCAACTCGGAGGGATTGGTCCACATGGCAAAGAAGTCGGAAGGAAGCGGAATCCAGCAAGCAGCAGGATTGATTCGATACTTCGACGAGGAGTCGGAAGAATCGATGAAGATTTCACCGTTCCAAGTCTACTTTGCTTGTTTCATCATTGGTGGCTTCTTCTACCTCGTCAACGAGGGTGTTGTTCAAGCCATCATGGACTTGTT
>JAAZUV010000110.1 GCA_018623995.1 Methanobacteriota archaeon | reverse complement strand
GCAGATGTCACTCGTGAGCGTAGCATACTCGATATGTCTGGCGGAGGATGTCTCTATCCAGCAGGAATCGAAGCGCGTGGTGAACGCCTCATGGTTCGAATTGCTCCCAAAAACTGGAGAACGACGTTTTGTGCAGGGCGTAAATACTCGATCTTTTCGTACAACGGTGCATTTGAGGACTTCGAACTTGAGTTACCGCATGATGAAACACCTGCTGAAACAGAGATGGTTGATGGACCAAAATTCATTTCCACGCTCAATTCAGATCGAATCTCGACTGTCTTAGCGAACCAAGGTATTGGTATGACCAACATTTCAGTCATTGACCTCAAGCCAAATCTTGGTCAATGGCCTCGTGATTTCCTAGGACAGTACAAATCCAAACGTCAATGGCCGTATCTCGTCCTTACGTCACCATTTTCAGCACGATGCGCTATTCTTGCTGCAGAATCAAACCCTGACATCGCTCGAATCAAATGGGTTGCGATCGGAGAAGGAACTGCAAGAGCATGTTTCCAACGAGGCGTTACCGTTGCAATTTGTGCAAAAGCTCGAAACTCAAACGAATTCTTTGACTACATCTCCTCCAATATCGGTACAAACACAACGTTGCTCCTACCTCGCTCTAGTGTTGCTCCAGAAACATTTGCCGCACAACTAAAGGATGCAGGTTATGAAGTCCTGGATTGGATTGGCTATGAAAACCAAGCAAAGAAGGTTGAACCAACCATAGTATCCCCTGACGATGTTCTACTGATTTCCTCCTCCTCTTCAGCCATATCCTGGGCCGAAAATGGTCTTGGGACCCCTAATGAGATTATTTGTATGGGGAGCAACACGAGGAACACAATCCTCTCACTGGAGCACTTCAAAAATTGCAATGTTTCTGTCCTTGAGGGACCCACAACCGCATATCTGACACAATGGTGGAATCAAAACAGGAGAGGATAGCATGAAGACACGACCAAGAATCAACCGGTGGACAGAAGCTCGCAGAGAACTTCTGTTTGGGGATTTCTCATTGAAGTCTTTGGTCCAACCCCACTTTGTTGTCGAGGGTTCAAATGTTGACAATCCAGTGAACGGGATGGAAGGTATTCACCAGCAATCGGTCGATGTCCTCATTGAAACGGTTCGAAAAGATGTGGAACATGGCCTCACTGCCATCATGTTGTTTGGTGTCGTCGAACAATCGGATAAAGATGAAAACGCCACAAAAGCATCTGATACAACATCGCATTTGCACGAAGCGATCAAACAAATCAGATCTGAATTTGGAGATACAATCGTCATTATGACCGATGTTTGCTTGTGCACAGCGACAAATCATGGACACTGTGGTTTGGTTGAACATGGACACATTGTCAACGATGCATCCGTTGATCGTTTGTGCGAGATTGCAGTCTCACACGCACAAGCTGGTGCTGATTATGTCTGTGCATCCGATATGATGGATGGCCGAGTCTCAGCGATTCGACACGCCCTCGAAACAGCAAATCATACCAGTACCGGAGTTCTATCCTACTCCGTCAAATACGCATCCTCCTTCTATGGACCGTTTCGTCACGCTGCAGACTCTAGTCCAGAATTCGGTGATCGCTCAACGCATCAAATGAACATCAACTCAGGATACGGTGAAGCAGTTCTCGAAGCTCAACTTGACGAAAGCGAAGGTGCAGACATCATCATGGTCAAACCAGGGTTGCCTTACCTTGATGTATTGCGTAAAGTAGCAGACTGCGTTAACAGACCGGTAGCGGTTTACAACGTTAGTGGGGAATACGCCATGGTCATGAACAGTGCAAAGGACCTTGATTCTCGAAAGGAATTGGTTTGTGAAATAATGACATCATTCAAGAGAGCAGGTGCCGACGTCGTGGTTACCTACCATGCGCGTGAAATTGCGCGCAATGCGTGGATGCAGTGAGTTGAGGACATGGATCGAACAAAATCCGATACGATGCATAGTATCGCAGTCGAGCATTTAGTAGGTGGCGTGAACTCACCTGTACGGGCATTCAAATCGGTCCATGGAAACCCTATTTACTTCGAAAAAGCCTCCGGCGCCCACGTTACCGATATCGACGGGAATGTCCTGGTTGATTTTGTCCAATCATGGGGTCCGCTCATTCACGGACACTCCCATCCTAAAATCATCGAAGCTGTTCATGAAAAGATGCTCAATGGAACCTCATTTGGAGCACCACATCTAGGTGAGATCGAGCTCGCAAAAAAAGTGAAAAAACGATTTGGTCACATGGACAAAGTTCGATTTGTGTCCTCAGGTACTGAAGCAGTGATGAGTGCTGTACGGCTGGCTCGTGGCTACACTGGTCGAGATTTGTTGGTGAAATTTGAAGGATGTTACCACGGTCATGTCGACTCACTGATGGTCTCATCTGGTAGTGGTCTAGCCACCTTTGGAATCGCTAGCAGCCCAGGTATTCCAAACGATACCGTTGCGACGACGCTCATATGCCCATTGGATGACATTGAAGCAGTGGAATTTCTATTTCGTGAACACGGTCAAGAAATCGCTGCTGTTGTGATTGAGCCACTACCTGCAAACAACGGACTCCTGATTCAGAGAAATGAGTATCTCTCTCGTCTAAGGCAGTTGTGCGATGAAAGTGATTCTTTGCTCATTTTTGATGAGGTCATTAGTGGATTTCGGTTCAAGAACGGCAGTTATTCAGACATCTGTGGCGTAACTCCTGACATCACGGCACTTGGTAAGGTCATTGGAGGAGGTTTGCCTGTCGGAGCATACGGAGCAAGAGATGAAATCATGCAACATCTGTCTCCACTGGGTCCAGTTTACCAAGCCGGCACCCTATCGGGGAACCCGTTAGCAATGGCCGCTGGAGCAAAAACCCTTGATTTGTTGGATGAGGATGCTTACGATTATTTGGAACAATTAGGGGCAATCATGGAAGAGAGAGTTCAATCTGTGTTGGAAAAACACAATTTCCCAATGCGTTTGGTTCGAATGGAGAGTTTGTTTTGGTTCTCACCCGGTAACGCCGAGCCTGCGATCCGGGCCGATCAGATACCAAAAGATGCTGGAACTTTATACGCCGATGTCCACCGAGAATTGCTCAGCCGTGGCTACATGCTAGCGCCATCTGCTTACGAAATTGGTTTCCTTTCGACATCGCACAACGAATCACATATCCTTGGCTTTGTCGAGGCCTTGGATGATTCACTCACACATTTGGATTGGTCATAATGAATGGGAAAGAACGCATCGTTTCGGCACTCAACTTAGAGCCTGTCGATCGGACTCCTGTTTGGTTCATGCGTCAGGCTGGACGGCACCTCCCGGAATATCGTAACCTTGCATCACAACATTCCTTCTGGGAACGGTGTATGGACCTTGATCTATGCACAACAATAACAATGCAACCAATCCATCGGTACAAATCAATAGATGCGGCAATCATCTTCAGTGACATTTTGACGCCACTGCCCGCTCTAGGCTATGAAGTCGAGTACGGAGGTGGAATCCGAATCGACCCTTTTTCATTCGAAGATGTGGATGATTGGACCAAGTTTTCTGCACGTGCTCATGCTCCATGGGCCGCAGATGGATTGCGAGCTATTGGAGAAGACAATTCAGAGATTGCACGATTAGGATTCGTTGGTTGTCCATGGACTACATCGATGTATCTCATGGCAGGAGGAACCGGTGACAAAGAATTCCATTCTACTCGGGCTAAAGTGTACTCAAATCAAGAAGATGCTATGCGAGTTTTGCTCAGTGTGGCTGATGCTGTTGGTGATCTGTTGGCTGACCAAGTGAATCACGGTGGTGCAGATGCAGTACAGATGTTCGATACATGGGCAGGATTGCTTTCGGAAAGCGACTATCGAAAATATGCTAAACCTGCAACTGAACGAGCGATTGAGGTGTTCCGAAGCAAGACAAAACGACGCATTCCCCTTATCCATTATGCGAAAGGAAGTTCACATCTCCACCATGAAATCCGAACCCTCGACATCGATGCAGTCTCCCTTGATTGGAGGGATGATCTCAAAGCAAATCGCACGGAGTTTGGCTCACAATTTGCCTTCCAGGGTAACCTTGACCCATCGCGGATGCATGGTTCTCCAAAAGCTGCACAAGAGGCAGCAAAACATGTGCTCCGGAATGCTGGAAACGAACCAGGGCATATTTTCAATCTCGGTCATGGTTTTTCACCGGGTGCTCAAATCGATTGCGTTGAAGCAGTGTTGCGTACAGTCACAGGTGAATGAAATGCGAGAAAAGATGGTGGAGATGGTCCACGCACTCCAGGATACCATCTGCGAGGCCATCAAAACCATCGACAACAGCGACTACAGAGAAGACGAGTGGACCCGTGAAGAGGGTGGAGGTGGGCGAAGCCGCGTCTTCTCAGAAGGAGATGTGTTCGAAAAAGCAGGTGTCAATGTAAGCGTTGTATACGGCACACTCAGCCAAGAGGCTGCTGAGAAGATGGGTGGAGGGCATCAACTCGAGGGCAGTGATCTCGATTTTTTTGCAACAGGAATCAGCTTGGTTCTCCATCCCAACAATCCGATGGCACCAACAGTTCACGCAAATTATCGCTACTTTGAGCGTGGTGCTGGAGAAATTGAAGGCAGTTGGTGGTTCGGGGGAGGTGCCGACCTTACTCCATCATATTTGTTTGAAGAAGATGCAATTCACTTCCACAACGTGCACAAAGAAGCATGTGATCGCCACGAAGTTGCAGACTACAACCGTTTCAAAAAATGGTGTGATTCCTACTTCCATATTCCTCACAGGAACGAAGCTCGAGGAGTTGGTGGCATCTTCTTTGATGATATTCGCGCTTCATCAAAACAGGAATGTTTTGAGTTCGTTCAAGATTGTGGCAATCAGTTTCTAGCCGCCTACTTGCCAATCCTTGAGCGAAGGAAATCCATGCCATATACGCCCAATCAAAAAGCATGGCAACAGATACGAAGAGGTCGATACGTAGAATTCAATCTCGTCTACGACCGTGGAACAAAATTCGGCTTGACTACCAACGGTCGAATAGAGAGCATTCTGATGTCACTTCCACTTACTGCTCGATGGGAGTACTGCCACGAAGTTGAAATTGGAACCGAGGAAGAGCGGTTGCTTAACGTACTTCGAGAACCTGTGAACTGGCTAGGTGCGTGATTCATTGTACTCTGTTGAGGACTGGGTTCGTTTCGGTGATGAGCTACGTCGACCACTCCTTGTAGGACCTGATTTGTCAACCTCCACGAAATTATGTATTGTGGGTGCGGGCCTCTCAGGATTGTC
>JAAZUV010000109.1 GCA_018623995.1 Methanobacteriota archaeon | reverse complement strand
TCACTGGTTGGAAATTTCAAATCCCCGAATTTTGGGTCGGGTTCGTTTATTCGACGTGGTGACGGGAAGCAAGGATATCTTGCTGGATTGCAAAATCATCAGAATCTCACATTACGGATGTTGCCATGGGAAGAACATGCACGGAAAGGTATGTACTTCTTTTCCTGGGAAGATGGGTTCGTTTGTACTGGACCAAATCCAAACCCTCCAAAGGGATGGCTGGAAGATGTTCTCGAACGATCTCGTTTTGATTTCAAGCACGAAGAATTGGAGGGTGTCGATGTTTACGTGGCTGGAGAGATAACCAGCCAAGAGGTTCTCAACAGTACGCCATCCTCACAAGGATGGGTTCGCCTTACATTCAAACACGGACCGATTGTTGGTATTGATTTACAATCTCTAAAGGCTACAAAAGAAAAACAGAGTGCATTTGTTCACCATCTTGCACTTTCGATGCTTCCTCCATTGCTCACCTCAATTGTTGACATTGATGCGATGTGGGTTCCAAATGGATGGGCCTTGGATGACAGTCTTCCAACTGGTGCACAAGAAGGTCTAGAGAAGTTGATAGCAGGTTGGCATGGTTTGACTGTTCCAGAAGGCAACCTCACTCGCGCTTGTGAACGTGCAGTTCTTGATTCACTCGATTTCGGTTTGCTTATTGGATCTTCATGGAGCAAAGGTGATTCGGTTGAACAGATCCTAACATCTTTGGAGGGCATGCAAGGGTCACAAGATGAGAAACTGCTTGCAGCTGGTGTGTTCCTTGAGGCCATGGAACAAACAGAAGAAGGAATTCGAATCGATGCAAGAGGTGGACGACAGGAACGTGAAGGAAGCATCGTCGAAGTCATGGAAGGCGCAAGTCTTACCGATGCAGTTCATGCCTTGTGGGAAGATTTCGGCCTAGCCGGACTCACATCCATTGGAATTGAAGGTGATGAAGCCGAAATCATTTGGGAGCAACAATTGAAGAAACCTAAACCACTCAAAACATTCCTCAAAGGATTGGATTCGTCGAGGAAGAAAGCACAGCAGAAAGCAAAGTTCCCTTACCGCATTGGCGATCTTCCAGGGCCTGTTGGTGCGATTCATGATTTGATTCTCACAGGTCTTTTGGAAGGTCCGGGAATTGCTGAACGAAAAGCCACATCGCGCCATGACGATATCGATGGCGCCGCTGCAGGTTGGGCATGGTTACGTGCTGCTGAACGCTCAACAGGACAAGAATGGCATTTCGAATCGCTTGCTCGAGATCGAGGTGGTGCTTGGATGGAAGCAACGAAAGCATTGCTTGAAGCGGGAAAGAATCTCCTCAACTCTGAAGAATGTACAGACACAGATTTCGTTGAGGCCCTGAATGTCCTACATACGTCAACAGGACAACAAGAACCTCTTCCAAATCAGCCCAATGCTTGATTCAAATCTTCCCAAAGATCCTCAACATCTTCGATTCCGACACTGATTCGAACATACCCTGGCTCAATTCCTGCAGCGATACGAACGTCCACAGGCATGGCCATGTGACTCGAGGTAGCAGGCACTTCAATGAGTGATTCAACACCACCAAGTGAGGTTGCTTCATAGAATAACTTCAGTTTAGACATGAATTCCATAGCACCCTCGTCGCCTCCTGCGACAACAATTCCGAGCATTCCGCAACCTTTCGGTACAACGCGCTGTGCAATCTCATATTCAGAATGTGAAGGCAAAGTAACGTGCTGGACTCGGACCACGTTTGGGTGATCTTGGAGTCGGCGTGCAAGTTCTGCAGAATTTGCTGTAAGGATTGGCATGCGCGCATGAAGGGTGCGCATACCTCGTTCAAGGAGGTAGCAATTGTGCGGATCTGGAGCCCCTCCAAAGTGAACACGGCCCATGAAAATCTTCGAAATCAGCTCTTTTGATCCAACGACTGCTCCTCCGAGAAGATCAGAATGGCCGCCGAGGTATTTCGTTGTGGAATGGATGACCAAATCAGCGCCCATGCTCAAAGGCTGGCAACCCCAAGGTGAAGCGAATGTGTTGTCAACGATAACCAACAGATTGTGTCGTTTTGCAACCTCAACCATCGCTGGAATATCGCAAACCTTGAGGTTTGGATTCGTGATGGTTTCGATATACATGATCTTGGTATTGTCCTGAATGGCTGCCTCGTACGAAGAGGGGTCACGAATATCTGCCATGGTTGTCTCAATACCAAGTCTTGGCAATTCTTCTGTCATCAGACCATAGGTTCCTCCATAAACATCGGCGGATGCGACGATGTGGTCGCCTTGGTTGAGAAGCATCAGCATGGTTGTCGAAATAGCTGCCATACCGCTTGCAAATGTTTCAGCATCTTCTCCGCCTTCCATCGCACAAATTTTCTGGGCAACTGCATCTGAGTTAACAGAGGAAAGACGTGAGTAGAGAAGTGTATGCTGGGCACCAGCAGCCCATCCTGCGTAGCGTTCTTCCGTGAGTTTGTAGGTCGATGAAAGGAAGATTGGTGTGTTGACAGAATCGCCAACATGATTGGTTCCTGCGTGCACGTTTTTGGTCGCATCGCGGTGATTGTTGTGTTCTGCCATAGTCTCGCCCAATATTTCCTCATGACAGACAGGACTTGAACGATGTGCTACTTTTCGATGGCTTATTCTTCCTCAGGATCGAAGATAACAACAGATTTTGGAGATTGGTCGTTTGGATTCTCGCGTAGTTCAACCATGAGATTACCGATGAGCAAGGCGCCACCGCCAACCGCAATCCAGCCCGTCCAACTGGTCATGCCCAAGCCTAGGGCAAAGATGGTCGCCCAGACCGGTTCAAGGGCATAGATAATGGCTGCTTGGACAGGGTGGAGGAAGCGTTGAAGCAGATTCAATAACAACAGAGCGAACAACGATCCAATCAGGCCTAAACAGAGCAATGGGAGGATGACTCCATTGTTCGTGACAACCGAAAATGCATCGGTTGTTGACGTTCCTGCTGTGAGAATCGCAACCACGAGGCTTCCTAAAACAACGATGAGAAAGGAAGTACTCGTTACACCAATTGGGCTCATTTCTTCGGTTATTTTCTGTGTGTAGAGAATATGCAGAGCGAAAAAGAAGGCGCAGAAGACTGTAAGGACTTCTCCTGCTCCCCATGATAGATGAGGTGGACCTTCGATGAAACCTGCTCCAAATGTTGCAAGGGCAACGCCGAGAATCATGGTTCGAGTCACTTTTTGTCCAGTTAATGTCGTCGTAATCAACGCCGTAAATACGACGTAGAGCGAGGTCAAGAACGCTGATGTCGATGGAGTGATTGAATCGAGACCAATCATCTGGGTGATGAAACCAACAAGCAAGATGCCGCCAAGAATTGCTCCTCCTTTCCACAATTGTTGATCTCTTAATGCTGAACGGGCCTCTCTTGAAATCAAAAAGAGAGCAATAAAGGCGATGAGAAATCGTCCGCCAACGAGCGTTGCAACAACGGGTGTTCGACCATATGCCTCGATTTCTGGCTGGATGGCGTTCATAGCTTGTTTCATCCAAATGAAGGTTGCACCCCAAGCGAACGTCACGGCGAGAAGGCCCCATGCCGCCTTTCGACGCATCAATGCCTCCATGATTCCCCTCTTCCATTCATAGTGCATAGTGATGATGGTCGGTCAAGAAGGCTCAAAGAGCGTCGATAAGTGGTCAAACCATGGCGTCTTGGGAGGAGCCCATTGAAACCGGCGAAGTGCCTGAATCCGGGTCTACATTTGATGCCATTGTCGTTGGCGGTGGACCGGGCGGATGTTCTGCTGCAGGCTATCTCGCTATGGCTGACAAGAAGGTACTCCTGATCGAAAAAGGCGTTTGGCCTCGGGACAAAATATGCGGTGACGCCGTGGGCGGAAAATCGCTGTCGCATGTCAAAGCCCTTGGTGTCAAAAAAACGCTTGAGTCAACGCCTCATTTCAGAGTGAATGGGATTTTGTTCTCCAGCCCAAATGGCAATGAAGTGCGCGTTCCATTACCTGAAGAAGACGTTGCTCGCCTTGAGGCAGGATATGCATTGCCTCGGCAACAATTCGATCATTTGCTCTTTGATCGTGTCCAAGAATTGGTCCGCGAAAAAGGTGGATCTGTTATTCAAGGAGGTTCAGTCAAGGAAGTCTTGTACAACGATGGAAACGATCCAGGAAAGGGGACTGGGCCAAGGCGAAAAGCCACCGGGATTCGGTTGACGGTTGGTGGAAGAAAAGGCACAGTCATGGAATTTCATGCTCCGGCCATCGTCGGAGCAGGCGGTTACCTTTGCCCAGTTGCTACTTCACTCGTTGTCGATACGTACGAAGAGACGATGGTTGATCGGAAGCATTACTGTGGCGGATACCGCGAATATTGGGATGGCGTAACGGGCTGTGAAGGGAACATTGGAGACATTGAAATTCACTTTGTGGACACCATCATTCCAGGATACTTCTGGATTTTCCCAATTGGCGAAGGGCGAGTCAATGTTGGTTGTGGTATGGTCATGCATCTGATGGACAAGCAATCAAAGAAGCTGAAGTCTTTGCAGAAGGAAATCATCACCAGCCATCCACAATTTAAGGAACGTTTTGCAAATGCGACCATGGTGAATGGAAGTGCAAAAGGATGGCAACTTCCATTCGGTTCGCCGAGAAAGAAACAGAAGAATCAACCTCGAAGAATGGCCATGAACGGGGCGTGGCTCGTCGGTGATGCTGCAAGCCTCATCGATCCATTCTCTGGAGAAGGTGTTGGTAATGCACTCGTTACTGGTGAAATCGCTGCACGCCACATCGTTGAAGGCCGATCTCCTGAAGAATACCAAACCGAAGTTTGGACAACACTTGGTGCTGAACTCAAAAACAGTTACCGGATGCAGTCATTGAGTCGAAAATCTTGGTTGCTCAATTGGTTTGTTGGGAAAGCAAGTCGCAAGCCTGAGTTGCAAGAAATGATGACCGAGATGATTGCAAGTAAAGAAGCGCAAGAAAACCTGCACTCGCCATGGTTCATGTTCAAGACCTTGATGTTCTAAGGTGACATCATGGGGACTGCACTTGAAGGCATCAAAGCGGTTTTTCTCGATTTAGATGGAACGATTTACCTCGGTGGAGAATTGATTGATGGTGCCTTGGATTTTCTTCAGCGCTGCGATGACCAAGGTGTGATGCGCTTCTTCCTTTCCAACAATTCTTCTCGAAGCGTTGACCAATACGTCAAGAAGTTAGAGAACATGGGCATTCCTGCAACACCGGATGATGTCTTGCTTTCGACCCATGATTGCATCGCGTGGTTAAAGCGCAATAACGTCACAGAAACCTACTGTGTTGGAACCCAAGGAATGTGTGAAATGCTTGAAGGTGAAGGGATTTCAACG
>JAAZUV010000108.1 GCA_018623995.1 Methanobacteriota archaeon | reverse complement strand
TCCGCTTCATCGACCATGAATCCGTACGTTCCGAAACACTTGGGCCAATCCGGACATGATTCGCCTGCATCGTGAATGCGGATGGTACCTCCAACCACGATGATGAGCAATGCCATCACCACGAGAACAAGAGGAAGCGTCGATGGTCGCTTCCACCAAGGCTGGTCCATGTCAAGCCGTGAAGGCGGCCCTCTTTTAACAAGACCCTGCGTCCACGTACCATGAGGAAGACTGCTGCGTTGCTCACAACGCTTCTGTTGACGGTTCTTCTTTCCTCACAATCAACTGCTCACATCGGGCATTTTGGAGAATATGCTCCTGCCAAGATGTACGATGTACGTACGTTTGACGTCGATTGTGTTCTCGGTAACGAGACATGTGCATCCGAAGAAACGACGCATTTCATCGAGTACTTCTCAGCAGATTGGTGCGAACCTTGTGAACTTGTGTCTCAGGAACTGAAAGAGTTGAACCGGACGGATACGACCATCATCCAACATCACCCATCTCCAGCAGATCTTCACTTCTACTCAGATTCCAACATTCGATTGTACGAAACCTACGGCTTCTGGGGCGTACCTGACGTCGTTCTCAACGGAGAAGGGCTTCTTGTTGGCCCATCACAATCAAACGAACTTGCAGCAACGCTGGACAACTTTACTCGAGAATGGAACGGATTCCTCGAATTGAACATGACCAATGGCACCCTCAACTGGGAAGCTGACGATGGGCACGTTGTTCACGTGTGGATTACGAAAAACCGCCCGCATGAATATTCCTTCATCGACCAACCTCTCGTTGTTACCGACCACGCTTTTGCCAACGTGACAAATGAGGTCTTCAATTACACCAACGATACGAACGAAACCGAGATGCCGTATCATATCTACACGAGTTCATTGAACATCTCTGATTTGTTGGATGAGAACGTGACGAGCATTGTTGTCACGCTCGAAACACCAGGTCGAATTCCACTCACAAGAGCCTCGACGTTGAGCTCGCAAGGATATGATTTGGTCGATGAAGGCCCGAACAACTTCTTCCCGACAAATGATCGTCAAGGCGGCGAGTCCGATCTCGCCATTGCCATCTTTGGCTTGGCCTTAGCAGCCATCATTCCCGCCTTCATCATGTACGTCCAAACGATGCGCAGACAGAAAGAACTTGTTCACGAATCCGAATGATGTCCTTCCGATGGGTTGAAGAACAGGACCTCAGTCGAAACACTGCGACGGTTACGTCGTAAGGTGAAAAAATGGTCAAGCCAGCACGACTCCACACACGTTTTGAACGAGCTCGAATCATCGGTGCACGTGCACTCCAAATCGGAATGGGCGCCCCACTTTACGCTAAGGAAGACGAACTCCGTGAAGAGTTCAAGGCCGAACTTATTTCCCTCTACGGACTTGAAGAAGCAAGCGTCCGTTTCGTTCTCGACCCACTCAAGATTGCAGTCTATGAGTACGACAACGAACTCATCCCAATCGATATCGATCCTCACCTCGATGAGTGATACCCGGTTGGGCGAATCAAGTGACCTTTGATTCGGAATATGAACCGTTCTTTCAACCACCAGGTTGGGTTGTTGGTCCTGTCTGGGCCATTCTCTACACAACGCTCGCCATCAGTTTCACGTCTGTTCTCAGCAAGCAGGACGAACTTCAGCAATTCAACATGATTGTGGCTTGTTTCCTCATCCAACTCGCCCTTAATCTTGCATGGCCATCCGTGTTTAACTCAGAACAATACCTCATCTCTCTGTTGATGATTGTTGGAATGGTCGTTTTTTCATTCGGTTACGTCTATCTCATTTACGATGCTGTACCCTTTGCATCACGACTGATGTGGCCATACATCGCTTGGGTATCCTTTGCAGGAATCATCAATACCGCATATCTGCTCAACTCAATGAAGTGATATTAGCCAGCAAGTTCGCCCGTTTCACTCATGAATCGAAGAACGACAACGCCGATGACAATCAGACTGATACCAACAATTCCAGCAGCATCAATTTTCTGATCGTACAAGAAATACGAAACAATCGTGATGGTTGCAACACCAACCCCTGACCAGATAGCATAAGCAACACCAACAGGTATCGTATCAAGCGTGAGTGAAAGGAAATAGAAGGCTGCACAATAACCAACGATAACAATTATCGAAGGACCCCATTTTGTAAAACCCTCAGTTGATTTTAGAGAAGCAGTCGCAACAACCTCAGAAAAAATAGCTAAACCGAGAAACAGCCATTTGCTCATGTTCTTACCAAGAACTCATTCTTTATCAAAAGGCACATAGGAATTGAATTTGTTCAATTTCTTTGCCTGGTCATCAGTGTGAATATGAACAAAACAATCCAGATTGTCGCGTAAGGAGAAAGAACTGCTGTTGATGCATATTCAACGTCCTCCAATTGTGCTCCTGGGCCACCTTCACATCCGGGCGGTGGTGGCCCAATACCTGGCCCCCAAGTTTCGCCATATCCAGCACAAGGGTCATCCCCGCCTCCACCTTGGCCAGCACCTGCATCGCTTGACATATCGGCTTCACCATGGTAACAAATCAAGAAGTAAGGGAATCCCATCTCCCCATCACCATTCTGCATCGTGGTGTGATAGTGATAGATTCCCTGAGGAAAGTCCGGAGTTGGGCCGAAGTGACCATTACAAACATCGAGATCCCCTAAGCCTTCGACGTATTCATAAGAATCAATTCCGTTGTATCCAGTTTCTCCAGCTTTCAATCGGTATGAACTTTTCATCTCCACTACGTTCATTTGATCATCATAGCCCCAAAATCCGTAGATTGGATAGCCATCATATGCAACACCAATCACCTTCGAATGATTGCCATCATAGGTATTCTGGGCAACTGCTTGAATTGTTGACTCATCGTAGTCGTTCTCAATCGATTCCCCATTTTCAGGGTGCCAATGCATGCAATTCCCATCTGCGTGATAGTGATATGTTCCGCCTTGCGCAGCATGCCCATGACAAATCCCTAACTCAATCGGTTGTCGGTCCTCATTGTAAGCACCATGTTCAGCAGCCACTGCATCACCTCCGGGCCCATCTTCTGGACCATAAATGGGGACTCCGTTTATCGAAACAGCGACAGCACCCCTATCCGGAGCACATTCTTTGTCACCATTAGCTTCTGGGCAGTTTGTACTGTCGTGACCACCAGTGGTATCGTTGACTGGACTTCGAGGAATTGACCACGTGTAGGATTGAGCAGTGGCACAATCACCCGCCTGAGAACATGCTAATGTCGATTCAAAATCATGATTTGGCAGTCCATTTGTTGTTATGATCAAATGCGTTTCATTGAGCGTAATGGACACCTCACACTGATGAGTTTCTACTGCAGAAGTAGTCAAATCATCTACTGATGGGCGGTCATCTGTCGTTTGACACTGGAAGAAATCAAGCCAGAACTGAGCCAAATCTGTGACATCATACCCTTGCTCAATAACGCTCAATGTGACAGATGCCGTTCCAGACCCTGCAGAATTGTTCGCATACACTGTGAAGATTGTCTCAGCCATTGCTTCGTTAGGCGTACCGCTTATTCTTCCAGATTGATCATTGAATGACAAACCTGAGGGCAATTCAGGATGAATTTCCATCGTGACGATGTAGCCACCAATGCTGGAGAACGTAATATCGGTCATTTCCGTTCCTTTCGTAAGCGACTGTGACACAGTGGAAGGCGTGAGTTCTGGAACGGTAATGACTGCAGTCAGAACGAGTATCTCTTTACAGAAATCTTCACCATCATCGATGTAAAACTCAAACGTGTAATCTCCAATTACATCAGGAGTAAATTCAGCGATCGTACTGGATGGATTGGTAATGAGAGCGCTCGAATCTCCAGGCGCCTCAACCACGCGCCAGGATGGATTTTGCAGCGTATCACCATCTGCATCATTGGAATTGCTTGCATCGAGATAGACCATTTGATTGACGTCAGTGGTCAAATTGCTTCCAACATCGCACGTTGGAGGTGTATTTTCATCCGTATTGTTTTGGGGATATTCGCAACTTCCATCATCATCTGTCGCTTCAGAATTGTAGTTGGTAGCAGTCAAATCAGTACAACCAGATATTTCATCAGAATCCAAGACTCCATCATCATCTTCATCATAATCGCAACTACCATCATCGTTGTTTGCATTTGGATTGTAATTGTTCGCAGAAGAATCTGTGCAACCATCGATTATATCTGCGGTTATCGTTATTGTAAGATTCTCAGACCATGTGTCTTCGGGAAGATTATGGGCTCGAAATGTGATTGTTATGTCTTCACTACGATCTTCAACATCAATATCGAAACTCCACGTTCCATTCATATCGGTAGCCAAATTATCGCCACTCGAAATACCCTCTGCAGA
Organism: Methanobacteriota archaeon; assembly: GCA_018623995.1. Classification (GTDB taxonomy): domain Archaea; phylum Thermoplasmatota; class Poseidoniia; order Poseidoniales; family Poseidoniaceae; genus MGIIa-L2. The sequence continues at coordinate 1,000 of JAAZUV010000108.1, read as the reverse complement.
TTGCATAACCCAATTGATTCGCACCTCCATTGGGTGGTCATGAATCACATTACCGGTGATGAATTGTTCACCTTCAAACTCCACCAATATCGCCTCCAAAACTGGATCGGGATGTAGATGCTTCGAATGATCAATGACATCTTCATCAGAACTGTCTGGACAATCTTCAAACCCGTCGTTTTGCAATTCTAAAGAAATTTGATCCCCACTATTGCATGTGAAAAGCTCATTCGAATCCTCATCGGATATTGAGAAGATGGTCATGTAGCCTAAGATTGAGAAGAGGAGGATGGCCGACAAAAAGACAGGTGCTGCCCTACGCATGAACAGCCAATGTCTTTGAACCGCTTATGTAATTTCGCTACTTTTGACACACCTTTGCTTCATAGTAAATTAACAATGGTGGACTCTTGTGAGTCTAAACCCAAAGGGGTTCGGACGCAGCGACGTCGTGTATTTTGGAAACAAAACCCGCTGACTGCGAGGCCAAAAAGGGATGGTGGACGCTGGGGAGTCGCCCAAGCCTGTAACTGCCGGTCAATTTTGGATGCAATCGCTACGCTCATCCACGCACAGCGAACTGATCTGGCCATTATTGTAATCGAGAATGAACTCAATTCTCAAACTTGAGCCGCTCATCCCTGATTCCAAGGGTACGGTTCAATATGCCCCACTGCGAACCCTTGCGGCTGACTTTCTCATACACATGGGTATTATGGAGAAACCCTCGTAAACATGCCAAATCGATTTATTCGCAGGTTCAATTTTCATCATTCCACATGGAATCCTGAGAGACATAAGCTGATGAGTCAATAACTTGTGGAGGTGCCTTTCGCCTAACAAAAATAATCACGAGGGCAAGAAAAACAATCGCTCCAGCGAGAATGTAACTTGAAGTATCACTGATTTCTACACTGATGTCCTGTGGAGTTCGAACATCAGGGTTGCCCGGTTCGGGGTCTGCATTATCACCCACACCGTCGCCATCAGAATCCATTGT
>JAAZUV010000107.1 GCA_018623995.1 Methanobacteriota archaeon | reverse complement strand
CGAGGAAAGATTCCACGTCACCAATGAAGGGAGATTAAAGTGGAAGGTTTCCGACCAATTTCCGAGTTGGTTGGTCGAAGAAATGGCACGGACGCGCCAGTACCACGTCTTCCCGTCGTCCAGATCCGACGTTGGAGTAAACGAGTTGTTGGTGAGATCGAAACCTGAGTTTGACCAGGAGGTTTCAATGCTCATGTCACTGCTATCGAAGGTGTTGACTGTATCCATTTGAACAGCATAACCGCTGACTCCGACGCCAGAGGAATGTGTCCAATTCATGAGAGGTGTGTGCACTGGTTCAGGGTTGATTCCATCGGCAACGCTCCAGCTTCCATTCAGTGGATGGACTGGAACAGGTTCGATTGGAATGGCATTTGAGCCCGGCACGTAAACAAAGGAAAGTTCTGGACGCTTGGCATCAACGGCCGCTCCAGTGTGGAAGAGGACGTCGCGAATTTGACCGCTCCCTGCTCCAATGATTCCGAGGATGAAATCTGCAGAGTGGTTGTTTCGCATAGCATTCTGAACGGCTAATGTGACGTTCCAATTTGCAGAGGAACTTGAGGTAAAACCTGATCCGATGCTTACGGAGTCGAGAAGCGAAGAACGCTCGCTTCCTTTCGCACCGACTGAGTTCCATGTGTTCGTTCCGTCGTATGTCGCCCACGTTGCACCATCTTCGGTCCATCCGTGTTGCGTGTTTTCCCAAGCGCCAACAACAGGTGTTCCGAACGGGAAATCACTGAGGTACAATTCGAGGTTCGCAGATTCAACTGCGTAACCTGACGGTAGGAAGGTCGAGGAGAGATCGCAACCAAACAGAACTGTTGTTTCTGATGGAATGGTGTTGTAGGAAACTTGCAATTCGGTTTCAGAACCATAGTTTGAACTCGGCATGCCCGAATCGATGTACGTATCTGCACACGCTGGGTGTAGGCCATCGGAACTTGCGTTTCCTTGCTTCAACCTGAATTCGTATCGATCTCCACCAAGCCATGTTGAATTCATGGCACTGATCAGGAACGATGAATAGGACCACTCTCCGTGACGGTTGTCGGAATCGACGTGAAGCATACGCCAGTTGTACATGTGTCCTGCTTCAAGACTGTCAAGACCAGTGAAACTCACTTCGCCATCGCTTGGAGCGAAATCTGTATCCGTTCGTGTGTCGATTCGAGCGACCTGATCGTGGAACAAGGAGTCGGTTGAAAGTTCGAAAATCATATCATAGGAAGAGGATGTTGAGGAGGTCCACGTGAGCGTTGGTGTTGTGTTACCGGTGAAGTTGTGACCTGTTTGGTTCCACAAGGTTTCACCGTCCCAAGGCGACGTCAGCGCAGGAGCGACTGTGACCGGAGAGGACCAGTCGTACTTGATGTAAAGATGCGGCTTATCGCCCTCGTTGACGGCATCTGAGGAGTGGAAGGTGACGGAATCAACACCGTTGTTGGCCGAGTACGCCCCGTTTTGTGAACGAGCGGTCAGAGCGAAATCAAGCGAATCAGGACCACTGTTGTCCAGGTACTGCTGAAGCATGCTCGTCATATCAAAGGCAAAGTCATCGCTGGTTTGCGAACCCATGATACCTGAATCTGTTGCATAGCTGAGGTACTCACGGCCGCCATCATCCCAAAGTTGACCACTTGTCGGACGTCGCCATGTTGCATCTCCCTCGGACCAAACGTCAACTGTGTCCATCTCGTGGAGAGCAAGTGTGGCCGCACCGCTCGACGTTGAGCGAGTGAGGTTCAGTGAAGCCTCGACGATTGTCGCATTTGTGTGCAGTCCCAATCGATCGAAGTTCACACGGAAGTGAGAGATTGTTTCACGAGAGGATGTGACTTGTGTAACGAGCGTCGAGACGGTCCCGAAATTGTCGTTCTTGTTGTCCTCATCGACGTACGTGTCTTCAATGAAATCCACATCATCTGAAAGGTCGTTGATGTCTACCGCAATTGAAGCAGTACCATCGCTGTTCGCCTCAACATCGTGCGTAGGCAAAAAGAACGAGCCATGTTCCCATCCACTCAACGTGCCTGTGGAATCCATGGCACGCATTCTGTAGTGCATAAATGTCCCATTATCAAATGCGTCCGATGATGGAATGTCCAAAGCACCGGTTGTCCCAGATACGGTGAAACTGGAAGCGTGTGCATCCGTATTGTACAACCAGTTGTAGTTGTCCTGATCACTCTTGAAACCATCATCCATCGAGAGCTGGACCTCTGCGAGAATTCCGGAATAAGAATCCCAGGTCATGCTTGGAGTCAGATCGGCAGCGAGATAGAAATCACTGGACATGAGAGGAGCCCCATCATCGACGAAGTTTGGTGCGATGGTTCCACCCGACCCTGCTGTCGAGGTCGAGGAATCGACACGAAGGCTCGGTCGGTCAGCGATGTTGAGCGTTTCGTTCATGGCACAATCGTACTGTGAACCAAGAGCGGATACGAGAATTTCAAGTGCGGATGCGCTTGATGCAACGGCGCTTTGAGCGAGGGCAGTGACGTTGAGTTGAACGTTTGATGATCCACCCGAAGGGCCGAGCGGTGAAGTGACGATGGGCGGCTCCCAATCCGAGCGATCCGTGCCATCATCAGCGCCTGGTTCACCCCACATCAGGATTCCATCTCGTGAATTCCACGTTGCGTTTTCGTCCCAAGCGAGGCTGGTTGAAGCCGGATAAACCGCAAGACCGTTGGTTGCTCCACTGTTCGAACAAACGAGATCCAAGCGGGCGGAATGGATGGTGTCCGTCGAAGCAAAGTTGAGCGGGAATGAGATGAGAAGTCGTGCATCGCTGGTTCCAGATACGCCGAGTAGACCCGTATCCTCACCGGCATAATCGTCGTTTGGATTATCAGAATCGATGTAGGTGTCCAGTGTTGGACTGATGGTTGAAATGACGTGCTGAACCGTTGGCTCCTCCTCCAAAACTTCTGGTGCAGGGAAGGCGGATGGAACAAAGACGTCGGCAAGAAGGAACATCAGGATGAGAGTCACTGCTGTGAAGACATTTCGATTTGTGGTGCTGTTTCTCATGGCGCTCATTTGACCTAAGATGTGGAAGGTTATGACTGATTCGGCGGGCGCCCCCCTAAAGGGGGGCGGGATTTGAGCTTGAAAAAATCCAATCCGAATGTTGAAAGATGCTCGCCATTCTCTTGTGTTTATGAGCGAACTTTGGGTCGAGCGACATCGCCCACAAAGTGTGGGTGAAATCCGAGGACAAGCCTCTGTCGTCAGTCGTCTATCGGTCTATGCTGAGCACAAGGAATTCCCTCACCTGCTGTTTGCTGGACCACCTGGAACAGGGAAAACGACGGCTGCAATGGCTCTAACCAAAGACGTCTTTGGTGAGCATTATCGCGATAATTTGCTCGAAATGAATGCATCGGATGAACGAGGTTTGGACAAAATCCGTTCCAAAGTCAAGCAATTCGCTCGAACGCAGCCGTATGGCGATGCAAAATTCAAGATCATATTTCTCGATGAATCCGATGCACTCACAAACGATGCCCAAGGGGCACTGCGTCGAATCATGGAACAATACGCAGAGACGTGTCGATTCATCCTCTCTTGCAACTATTCCTCCAAAGTCATCGAGCCGATTCAATCCCGTTGTGCAGTGTTTCGATTTCGCCCACTCGCTGATTCTGAAGTTCTCGACCAGGTCAAACATGTCGCAAGCGAAGAGAACGTAGCACTGGAGGACGATGCAGCTGAAGCCCTGGCAAAAATTGCACAAGGTGATTTGCGACGAGCCATCACTGCCTTGCAAGTTTCTGCGGCCATTAGCGAAACCATCACTCGTTCCATCGTATACGAAACATCAGCCACTGCTCCGCCCGAGGCGCTCCATCAGTACATCATGGCGTGCAAAGACGATGGATTCCACGTTGCTCGCCGACGTCTTCAGGAACTCTTGAACAAATACGGGCTAGCAGGAACAGATTTTGTCGGCCAACTCCACCGAGAGTTGTACAACGTCGATTTCATTTCAGAGATGAACAAATTGGACCTCACAGAAATCATGGCAGAGGTCGATTATCGTCTGGTTGAAGGCGGTGGCGAGAAAATCCAGTTGGATGCCATGACGGCAAAGCTCGTCACCATGTTGAGAAATTGATTGTTCACTTTCACTTTTCGAAACGCCTCGGCAACAAGAGGGTCATTCGGAACATACTCGGAACATCATGCACCAAACGGTTGATACCCTTCTCGATGTATTGTCGTGGACACCGCTAGCTAGATTCATTCGAAACTATCGAATTCAGCAATTGAATCAACGAACCGTCGAACTAAGGTTGTCCAGAAAAATCGATGCCGTGTTTGAGAAAATTCTCCGGCGTCACTCGGACATGCTCTCTTGAACAGCAGATTCGCTCGAGATGACCAGATTCCAAGTGTATTCCTGCACGTTTTGCCATGGATCTCCTTCCTCAGTGATTGTGACAACAATCTTGTGAGTCCCTTCCTCAAGATCGGTTCCCAAATAAATGGAGAAGGGCTGATCTAAATCGCCGTGTGGTGTCAGATTTGGAGCAGATTTGTTGGATGTTGACGTACCGTTTGCGATTCGCTCAGCGTTGCTGTTCCAATACGAAATGTTGTCTTCCTGAATTGTTTTGTTCGCCTGATATTCGCGCGTGACTTCAACAACGGCTCCATCGGAATTGACGTTGTCCATCAACCCAAACAATAACCAAGCTTCACCTTCAAGAATTGGAGAACCGTCTGTGTGCCACGTCAGAGTGGCACCAGATGTGGCCATGCTGTGAGGATAAACAAGTTCCTCGCCGTCATCGGCGACCACTGTCCACTTGCTCGCAAGTTCTGGTGCTGCGATGTCGCCGAACGGTGGGTTGACCAGGAGAAACGACAATGCAAGGAACGTAAACGTGTGCAAGAATGCTGCCTTGAACCAAGTACCGCCTCCGTAATGCTCGACGAATCGCTCTGGCATCACGGTGCGGTGAAGCGTCGGGATAAGGAAGATGCATGTCAAAGGAAGAATGTACAATATCTTGGATTTCTCTGGGTCTGTTGAGTCCATCAAGACATAGCGCATGAGGAGCGTGATGGTCAAAGAGAAGGCTAGAACAAGCCACATCGATGCAGTATCTGCCTTCTCTTTCTGGACGTGTTTGACAGGATCGAATGCTTCGATACCGAGGTTACGACCAGTTCGGCGTACCTTCTTTTCCTTGTCCCCTCCTTGCGTTCGTTGACGACGTTCGCCTTGGGCCGCAGTCATCGCCGTCGAGAGGTCGACCATGACCCTTCGGATGGGTGAGAGTGAATGAAGGATGCGGTCGAATTCCTTCTGTTTGAACCCGCATTCTTCAAATGGGGGGTTTCGCAGGCGAGGGCAGGCCGGGGTGGCGTAGTTGGTAGCGCGTCGGACTCATAGG
>JAAZUV010000106.1 GCA_018623995.1 Methanobacteriota archaeon | reverse complement strand
TATTCACGGCGGAGTAAACGCTCTGCGATACACACCAAACTTTGCCATAACCTCCAAGGAAGTGGATCTCGTCATCGATATCACTCAACAAGCCATTGAGGCCTTCATTGCGTGAGAAGAATGGTTCGTGTGCGCCTCCATCCAATCGACGGTTCGATTGCACAAGCCTTCATTGAACGATTGCTGATGTTTGATGTCACGCTCTGTCTGGATGAACAGGATGCAAAAGTGATTCAAGAGCGCCATTCAACCTTGCTTCAGGCAGGTATTGCTAAAGTGGTCGTTTCAAACGATTCTGACCTTCAATTCGAATTCTTTTCCGAGATAAACACGATTCGAGTCAACGCTTCATGTTCAATCGTCTTGCATGATGTTCTTCCTTCTGGTAGGAATTCGGGACTCGTTAATGAGGAATTGGAGTCGATTTGGAATTCCATTGAACATTCAATGGACGGTGACGCATCCCATTATTGGGTTGCAGAATCCGATGTGGTCGATGCTCTTGTCCGCATTGCTTTGCACCAACCACAACTACCAGAATCAATGGACATTGCTGGTCGCCGTCGTTGGTCAACACAGCAAACGCATCACGAATTGCAGATGCTCTACAATCGAACACGTGCAGGTTCAACAGGTCAATTCACGGCATCGCTTCTTGATCAACCCGCATCACCAAAGATTTCTGTTGTTCCCATCGATGCAGCACAACAGGACACGAGACCTTCATTGGGGGCCTTGCACAACGTTTTGGTTGAATGCGATGGTCATGGATGGCAACCAACAAGTCCGCTACGTACAGCGATGATGGTTTATCTTGCTGGAAAACTCAACGATTGAAGATGTCACTTCCAATCAGTGGAAGAAGGACACTTGCATCGCCTTCAACACATACATTCGGTGCTTCAGGGCGCATTTTACCCCAGCTGATGGCTTCGCGAAGACGAGCGCCAGACAGACTGCCATCGTGTTCTGGAGCGGTTGTGACATAGACAGCGGCATCAAGCCCACCTCGGTATTGATTCCACCAAATGACGTGGTGCTTGGAGATTCCACCACCAACCATCAGGGCGTTGGAGGTCTCAACGTCCCATGTTAGATCCGACATGACCTGTTCATCGGCCAGTGTATCGATGTGGAAATCACGATGCTTCTGACGGAACATGAACAACTGTGCGCCAATCGAACCATCCGTAATGCCTGGAATACAGACTGGAATTTGGTTCTTCCAAGCCCAGTAGATGAGTGAATCTGGCTTTCCGATGCGCTTTCCTAACTCCCATACGAGATGAATTGAGCCAAAACCAATCCATGCATCTGCGCCGGTTTTTCCTGTCTCTTTGAGCCGATCGTTGTAGATGTCTTCGAGGGCGGGCATGACCACGGCTTCGATGATTTCGCCGTACGATGCATTCGGAACAATCACGTTACCAAGACGCATCAGTTCGTGTTCGCCCAGTTCGATATCATCCAATTCAAAGGCACCATGATAGTAGTCTTTGTACGAACGGGCAATGTCGTGATCCAGTGTTCCACAGGTGGTTGAAACGACATTGAACATCTTGGTCTTGATGGCTTCAATGAAGAAGGAGCGGGTTCCGGTAGCACAAAGGCATGCAGGGAAAGAAAGCCAGTTGCAAACTTGACTTGCATCACCGTCAACAGCATCGGCTTCTTCACGCATTTGCAGCAAAATATCACGTGCAGTTGCGAGTTTTGTGGCTGTGAAACCACCTGCCTTGGCCATTTGGTCAATCAATGAAGATGGATTGGTCACTTCACTGAAGGCGTAATCTTTGACGGGGACATCGAAGTCATTCGGGTCAATGGCCATGCTCCTTCGCCACCGTTTCACTTCATCAATCTTTCATGGGGATTGGAATCTCAAGATGTTCCAACAAGCGCTCAACTGAACGCAATGTCCCATGGACGGAAGGATGCATCGTATGATCACCGATGCAATAGATCCCATCCTGAATCAATTTTTCTCGTTCTCGACCGATGGCGGTCGTTCCTCCATATGGAAGGGCATAATCGACGTACGTCGTCCCGATGAGATTCCAATCATCGACGTTTGAGCCAAACCACTTCACCATCTCACTTCGAATCTGTTTCCGTTCTTGTTCATCCTCATGCAAACGTGCCTCTTTTCCGATAACTGTTGCAACAATAAGGTGTGAATCGGATGCATGCAAGAGCGTAGGGACATGAACGTGGAGAATTTTGTGCTCACCGTTTCCATATTCCGTATTGAGCAGTAACCTTGCTTGTTTGAGAGGTGAATCCTTGGATTCGAAAACGTACGTTGCCGTTTCTTTTCGACGGGCTGGCGATGTGTTTCCTAGCATGGCTTGTGCAACGTGCTGAGGCGTTGCAAGGATGACCATATCCGCCTTCATCGTGGTGCCATCCTCAAGTTTGATCGATTTCTTTGTGACGGAACTTACCTTCGTGTTGTACATGATTTGTGTTGCGTCAAGACGATTGAGAATTTGACGAGGCACTGCTTCAATGCCGTGTTTGGGCATGGTCATCATACCATGGGACATTGCTGAGAAAGTGAAGGATGCGAAGGCAGAACGTTCCTTCCGTTCGTTGTCCAATGTAATTCCAGCAAACAGCGGTTGCAGAAATGAGGATTGAAACGATTGACTGAAGCGCATTGAATCAAAATACGTATCCAATGGGATAGATGAAGCATCCATTGCAGCCTCGAGGTCGTGTTTGCGTGTCTTCAATCGCCAGCGCAGCATTCGCAAGGCATTCCAAATCCCTGCAGAGAAGATGGTTGGAAACAAGGTGGATGGGGCACGCAATGGATCTCCGATGGTCTTGATGGTTCCAGTTGAAGGAGCAATCAAATCGGTTGCAGCATCCATCGGTTTGAGTTGGAGTCGCTCAATATCGAGCCAACGATGGAGGCTAGGATAGGCTGTGTGGAGCACGTGAAATCCAACATCGACATTGTAATCACCGATTGTGGTACATCGCATTCGACCTCCAGCCTTCTCGGATGCTTCGATGAGCACACAATCATACCCATGCTTCTCGAGGGCCCATGCTGCAGCGCATCCAGCAAGTCCAGCACCGACGATGATGGCTTTCATGTTCTCCCTCAAACAAGGACGTTCGCCATACCACCATCAAGGTGTAGGACTTGCCCTGTCAAGTTGTCAGGAGCATCTGTGAGGAGCCAGTGCATAGCCGAGGCAGCTTCTTCCTTCTGACTGATGCGTTGTGTTGGTATCTTTTGGGAAGCAGCATCACGCATCGCATCGCTAGCGAGAATCTTGGAAGCCATTTTGGTATCCGTCAAGCCAGGCGCAACAGCATTGATTCGAAGACCACGGCGAGCATAAGTAGCTGCAGCAGAGCGTACCATGGCCTCAATACCGCCCTTTGCAGCAGCAATCGCTTCGTGGTTCACAAGGCCGAGAGATCCTGCAACACTCGAAGTGAAGACCATGCGCCCTTGTCCCTGACGTAGCATTGCCTTTCCACCAATCGATAAGGTGAGGAAGGCAGAGGTGAGGTTTGTTGTGATGACTTCTTCAAATGCATCCTGATTGAGTGCATGTGGAGGTCGAATAACGATTGAACCTACACAGTGAAGGATGCCGTCGATATCACCCTTCTCTTTTGCTTCTGCAACACATTGTTTGATGTCGGCTTCTTTGGTTGCATCGCCGACGGTTGTGGTATGTCCTTGCGACTGGAGTTCTTGTGCCTGTTCTTCACTTCGAACAAGTGCATGGATGGCATGCTCGTTCTCGGTCAATCGTGCGATAACATCCGTAGCAATGTCACTGTTTCCGCCAATGATAAGGTAGTTCATATCCGGAAAGTACTGCATCACCTTTTGAATCGCAGTTTTCATCCATGAACAAACAGCCTTTGAAAACGGGCGCTTCTGTGGTAATGGTATGAGCGATGATGGCTGGCTCCAATCGATCCAGTCTGTTCACGTTCTTGGTGCAGGGCTGAGAGAGGATCGTCCAGCCCACCAAGCCTTTCACGATGCAGGACATCTTGGTTATCGGATGGTTCCTGTACATCCCAAAGATGCTGGAAACACGCTCCTAGGTCGCCCAATACGTAGCCAGCCTTGGCAGAGCAGTGAACCGGAACTGTTTGTCTTGTTCCTGTCACCCGATCGTGTCATGGCTGCATTGAGACAATGGCTGCTTGAAGGACGGAACATTCCGTTCATTTGGTTGCAACCTGGTGCAGAACGAGACGATGTTCTTGAATTCCTTCAGGATGCAAACATCGCTCACAGCCACGGTCGTTGTTGGGTTGTCACAGTAACTGAGAACGATTTGCCTTGCACCAATCGACTTGATGGTGTTCCATGGTTCTTGCAAACGATGGCGCAAGATGGCAGTGAATGCTCCTTGTGGCGAGCGTTCGAATCTGGTAGCGAGCACACGCTTGACGAGCCTTTGGAATGGGTGGGTGATCTGTACGATCTTCGAGATTCGGATGAAACCATCGCACGGTACATTCGATCGTTGCAGCACGAAGGCGAGACCTTGAACGAAGCTGCGCATCGCCTCTCGAAGTGATTACAGCGTTTGTTCCAGTTCGAAGATACGGTCACGCAACCGTGCAGCCTCTTCGAAATCGAGTTGTTTGGCAGCCTCTTTCATGGCTGATTTCAGTTCGTTCAACAAATCCAAGCGTTGTTCGCGGGAAAGGTTTGATTTGACATCATCAGGCTCGTCATAAGTCAATTGAATTTTTGAATTTTCAATTGGAGTTTTTCTTTCCGATTGAGCCCAAGCACCAGCGCCGAGATTGAACTTTGAGGCCCAATCTCCGTCTTTTCTGCCTCCTTTCTTGGCGACAAGTCGACGTTTGCCGTCCTTTGCCGTTGCCGTTCCAGCAATCAATTCATCAGCCTCAGCACCCATTTGTGGAAGGGCTTTGATGATCGTTTTCGGCACGATACCGTTTGCTTTGTTGTGTGCATCCTGGCGCTTTCGTCGTTCGAGTGTTTGGCGTATGCTTGCTTCCATGGCTGGACTCATTCCATCAGCATAGAGCAATACGCGGCCATTTTCGTTACGAGCAGCTCGTCCAATGGTCTGTAGGAGTGAACGTTCGTTTCTGAGGAAGCCTTGACGATCAGCATCGAAGATTGCAACCAGGCTCACTTCGGGAATGTCCAAACCTTCTCGGAGCAGGTTGATTCCGACCACGACGTCGATGTGGCCGATTCGTAGGGCGTTGAGGATTTCCGTACGCTCAATGGTATCGATTTCAGAATGGAGATGGTGTGATCGAACGCCCATTCGGTTGAGGTATTCGGCAACTTCTTCAGCGAATTTGATGGTCAAAACGGTCACAAGACAGCGTTCACCCTTCTCAATACGGAGGTTGATCTCAGAAAGCAAATCGGCGACTTGGCCTTCTGTAGGACGAACCTCGATGTTTGGGTCGAGCAGTCCAGTTGG
>JAAZUV010000018.1 GCA_018623995.1 Methanobacteriota archaeon | reverse complement strand
GCCTGTTTCACTCAAGGCTGAAGGAATCCTCACAGATTTCGAGAGCGATATGGCTGGCTTCATGGATGCCACTTCTCCACCGCTCAGTTCAGGCGCCCCTTGGTCCCATGGCTCTCTCTTCGGCGGCGCCATTCTTCCAGCGAACTGCGCATCTGGCGACGACTGTTGGGGGACAGGTCTCTTTGACAACGATTACACAGACGACAACGGAAACATTGCGTTCAAGGAAGTTCTTAACTCCCCAACACTCGATTTGTCCAGTGCTGGTATCAAAGACCCATCCGTCTACTTCGATTCATTCCACCAATTGATGACGCATGCAACATCAGGAACGAACCCAACCTACCGCTACCCTGACTGTGCCTACATCGAAATGCGTTCTTCTCCAACAGCATTCTTCGACCCAGGCATTTCACCTTGGGATCACATTGACATCGACATCCAGAACTCATCCGGTCTCTCGTTTGGCTCTGGATATTACCAAGTCGGCAACCAAGGTGCAAACAACAAGATCGATGGTCGCTGCAACGGTGTAAACTTCAACGATTACGCACTCGGTGGCACATCCATCTCTGCGTTCAACCCGACTGGATGGGCCAACATCAAGATTGACCTTTCGGACTACGCAGGCAACTATGTCGAACTTCGCTTTGTCTTAGAGTACAACGATGTTGCTGCCCAAAGCGGTTATTCGATCTACAACACGACCTCCATGCCAGGATGGTACATCGACAACTTCCGCTTCGGAAGTACCCTACCACAATCGGGTTGGATGGGTGTTCGTAATATCCTGCCGAATGTGCAAGGCGGCGAAAACCATCCAAACGGCTACGGAATTTTGACCATTGAAGCTGAGACAACCTCGACGGCTGTTCTCTCCGTGGATGTTCTCGACTCTTTGACTGGACAAGTGGTGATGGACGATGATGGAAACAGCATGTCTGGGTTGGTTGGACAAATCCACGAATTGTGGGGCATCAACTCCTCGACCTATCCAACCGTTGACTTCCGATTCAACTTCGATTCTGGTCCAGAGCAACTCTCGACACCTACCTTCCACGGCTTCTCCATCGGAACACGAGTAGGAACTGGATTCAATCAGAGCATCATCTCTCCGAATCCACCAGAAAACGGAATATGGGCCTCACAAGGTCTTGGCGATTTGATGATGTACAATCCACAGATTGCCGACCACTCTTACTCGCCAGCAATGGAGCGGTCACACTTCAGTTATCCGATTGCATCGATCACACCGATGATTCAAGACGATTGTAGTGAATCCCCAGAAATTTCAGTTTCGATCAATGGCTTCGATGTCATGATGCAAGATGGCGTGAAGTACACGCTTGGTGAAACAGCCGATATGCCAGATTCAGCCTTCGGTTTCACATCGATTCTTTCGTATCAGAACCCGTGCAACGTTGCCGGAATGTGGTTCGATTTGGAATTCGCTCACCATGCAGAACAAATCGAGATCGACGTCGCAGATGACGGCGACATCGAGTACGCTTTCACGGAGCCAGCCTTTGACATGTTTGGCCGCCAAACGATGTTCATCAGTTCAAAGGATGCAAACAACGTACACTATGGCGCAAAAACACGCACGTTGACACTTGGCCTCTCTGGGTCTGTCGACGGTGGAGAATTCATGCTCCCTGCAGGCTCGACCATCCTCGCTGCTGAAGTTGGATTCGACAACAACCAGATCATATCAACAACCAATACCAACGAAGGATTCACCTGGAAACTTATGTCAGGATTGGAAGAGGTTGCATTGGGTGAGATCGGCAACTTGACTCGAGGTGCACAGGAGATGTATCCTGAGGAGATGAACCTCACATCCGCAATCAATACGCTCATGCAGAGCAGTCTTACGCCAACCGCACACATTGACGCCAATGGAAACGGATGGAAGAAATTCCGATTCAGCATTGAAAGCCTGAACGCGAGCAGTGGCGCAACCATCGATTTGGTTGGTCTTGACGTTGTCTATGATGTCACGCACTACCTCTCAACAGCCAACGACTTTGCTGAAGAACTCGCACAAGGTGTTGCACTCTCAACATCCACTGTTGGATATGCAACCGTTCCAATCGCAGTTCATGCTACGAGTGGAGGTGGTGTTTCGTTCTCAAGTCTCTCCGTATCAACCTCTCCTGGATATGCCACAACTGCATCCTTGGTCGGAAACCCAATCGGTCTCTACCCGAACGGAGAAATCTACGAGATTGTTTCGTCGCACACTGTTTCTTCACTCACAGGATCGAGCTTCCAAGAAGCCTCCCTCATCTTCGAATCGGAGACTGGAACGATTGAACTCTCTTACTCGGATCTGAACGGATTTACCGAAGTTGAGAATTCAAACGGTTACATCACTCTCCAGGCATCTTCTGCTGCAGACATCACCGAAGGAAAGGAAATCACCTGGCGATTCACTGTCAACAACGTTTGGGAAGACACACAGGTGGTCCGAATCTATGCTGGCCAAACTGCTGCCAATGGTGTCAATGGTTTGCCAGATGCTATCGTCCTTGCTCCAGTAGGTGGGAACGCTGTTGAGAACGATGCTGGTGTTACAGCATTCAATGTTATCAACGAAGAGGGCGTTTCTCAAGATCTCGATGCAGGAAACACAAACCGCTACGTTCGAATGACTGGAAGCGTACGACTCGAAGCACTCGATGTTGCTCCGGATCCGTTGAGTTATTTCACTGTGGTCGAGGAGCGAAGCATCAACAGTTCTGGAGCGGAGCCTGTGTTCGAGTGGACTGAAATCGACAACCAAACTGGTACAATCGGTGGCGACTTCGATTACACGATGGACTTGGGTCCAACTACCGCAGGTGAGCACTTCTATCGATTCCGAATGACCGGATACGAGGGTGGCGATACCGTCTGTCCAACCAGTGTTTATCGCCCAGACAGCGATTGCGCTATCCCATTCAACCTCACCATCGATCAGTTCGCACCAGAACTTGTTTCAGTGAAGGTTCTGAACGGACAAGTCGATCCAAATTACGAATCCAATTGGCGTAGTCTTGTCGACGATACGTGGGTCATTCCATCCAACAATCAATACGTCAAGGTTGGAGTGACGGATTTCCAAGACTTGCCAGCAACGATTGATCTCTACTACTGGGTCGAGTACCAACACGATGCAAACAGTGACGGTGTTGCAGATGAAAGCGAATACGCCATGGTTGCTTTGACGGGTGACGGTGAATACCCAACTGCAAACTACACGGGCAATTACAACGACTTGGCCAACCAAGAGAAAGATCCCGTAGGCCGTGTAAGCATGTATTTGGAAGGCTATGACCTTGCTGGAAACGCCATCGATGGAGGTTCATTCGGAATCTTCAACGATGAGGTCACCTATGCGTCCATGCCTTCTCGTTCTCCTGAAATTCTCAAGTTCAACATCGAGAATTCTGCTGGACGACCATTGCTTAATTCGAACCATCCATCGTACGAAGGTGACTGGAATCAAACCATGTATGCCGGAAACGAGTACCACCTCATCGTTGAGGCGGAAGACCGTAATGGTTGGAGAGACATCGACTACATTCAGGTCGATTTGACCAACGACCGAGACGATCTCACCCTCTATTACTTCCCACGAAACGAAACTGCATGGACAGACAGCCCGCACATCACCATCGTTCCTGAAGGAGAAGATTCGGATGGTCCTCAACTCTTGCGAATGGACGGCGATTATCTCGTCAATCCGTTCACGGATGAGTTCTACCTCGATCTTCCTATCCGCATCAATTGGGGTATTGTTGGATTGCAAAGCCTCGCATCCCCAGTCATTTCGATCGCTGATTTGGATGGAAACGACAAGCGCAAGATTGTCGGTTCAACCACTGAAATCACGCAATGGTACTATTCGGACGGTATTCGACTCGATGTCCGCACAGATGCTGTGAATGATTTGATGATCACGCCATACTTCAGTGACGTAAGCGAGCCGTTCACATCCGATGTTCGTGAAGGATACGTTTACCCTGGCGACACAGTTGCGTTTGATGGACAATTTGCGTACATCGACGGACTTCTCGACAGTGTCTACATCCTGCCTGAAATGGAACTCACATTGGAAGTCACCCGTCTTGAGGCTCAGTCAAGCAGCGCTGGAGGAGTTCAATACTTCGCCTACGGAGCTGGTGGTGCAGATGGTACCAAGCAAGACGGGCAACCGACCTATCACACGTTCAAGGGTGGTGCGTTCAACATCAACATTACTGCACCGACCTCGACGAACGAATACACATATCAATTCAAACTGGTCAATCTCCCTGATGGAGCAGTCGATACAACCGAAGCATTCTGTGCAACCTCGACTTCGTTCGGTTGCGGTGAATTTGTTGTCAAGGTTGACGCCAACGCCCCGTCAGTCAAATCCAACACTTGGACCGCACGAGATGAGGCAGGCACGGTTCTCGAAGAATCCGTTTCCACCTCGAACTTCCGTTGCATTGACATCTCGTTGCAAATTGAAGAAAAGGAAGCGTTGTTCCAAGGCGATGTATCCGTTGCATGGAAGTTCTACGTTGATCCAACCAACGATGTAACATGGCCGTTCTAC
The DNA here is from genome assembly GCA_018623995.1 of Methanobacteriota archaeon. Lineage (GTDB taxonomy): Archaea > Thermoplasmatota > Poseidoniia > Poseidoniales > Poseidoniaceae > MGIIa-L2. Next base: position 11,177 of record JAAZUV010000018.1, on the reverse strand, counting down.
GGACAAATCCACGGAATCGACCCACTCACTGCACCGCTTTCGTTGACACCTGTTGCAGGTGGATACGCTGCAAGTGCAGAATGTGTTGACCTGTGGCCATCCATTGACCAAGAATTACCAACGCAAGAGCAAATCAACAACATCGAAGTTGTCTTCTGGGTTGTTGGTGCTGATTCGGCAGGTTCACCAGTCCTCGGTGGCGGTCCAACCGGCGATGGGTCCGTTGCACCAATCTATTCTGGTGAAGCTCGTTACAATTCCCTGTACAACTTCATCTATGAAGAGGCAAGTTACTCTGTCAAGGAAATCGACCTATTGCCACGTTCGCCAGAAGTTGGCGATTCGATGACGTTGACCATCGAAGTGGTCAACACTGGGTCTAAGGCAGGCGAGGTGACCTTGCGAATTCAATCGGTCGTTGACGGTGGAATTCCAGTGACTGAGACGACGGTGACATCGACGCTTATCGAAATCGATGGTGAAGTCGATGTCGAAGTGACACTGGAGTCGTTCGTCAATCCAACCACTGGAATGTACTATCTCGTCTTCGACGATGTCACTGGTGAATTGTTGTACAACGGTTCGAGCAGTGGTGACAGTTTCAACGTTAAGATTGCCAGTGAAAGCGATGATTCTGGAATGTTGATGTTGATCATCGTCATTCTCATCGGCCTGATTCTTGTCATGGGTATCGTTGGTTTGGTTGTCATGCGACGTGGTAACAACAACACGGACGACTATCTCTACGAGGATGAAGAGGACTCGAAGGCATATGCTTCACTTCCTGGTCAATACGAACAACCTGCAGCACCACCTGCGGACGTCAGTCCTGAGATGGCTGAAGCCATGCAGAAGTTCCCGCAGTGGTCGCAAGAAGAGATTCAAGGCTACTTTGACCAAGGATGGGACATCAACTCCTTGCAAGACTGGTTGAACAACCAGTGAAGGACGTGACCACTTGAGTGTGGAATTGTCCTGGGAAGACATCGTCTGGGATGACCCAGATGGTGGCCGTATCGTTCTGCACGGAGTCCTTCCCACAACGGTTCATCCACAATCGCTGAGGCCCCGAATCGAATGGCATGCTCTGGCACTGCTCGAAGGTCCTGAAATTGAAGATGTTTGGCAACTTGAAGAAGCATCCGAAAAAGAGTCACCGGGTATCAATCTCGCTTCCGCACTCTTAGGTGGGGGCCTTGATTCGTGTCTGATTGAAGATTTGACGCAATTGGAAGAAATACAAACTGGACGTTTCCCTGATCCAGAACCCCGACGATTGCATCGACTCGCCTTGCGCCACGAACGTCCAGTGTATTGCATCGAACCTACGCTTGACGATGAGGCATGGGAAGAGCAGCGCACACAGGAAGCGAAGGTTTCGACACATTGGAGAAAACTGCTTTCGATGGTACGTATTGGAAAGAAGTGGAGAAAAGCAGTGAAGCTACGAATCTTTGATGCGGTACCTCCTCCAAAAAACGTACCAAAAGATATGGCAACCGCATCCGTTCTATCGGCAGCATGGTGGGATCTAACAGAATCGCGAATCAACAGTTCTCTTTCGAAAGCACGGGATGAGCGATTTGCACAGCGACTCCGAGGGGCTCTTGCTGCAGAGAGAACAAGGTATGGCGATCAGGCCACCATTCTTCTGCCAATGCTTCAAACGTGGCGACCTGCCATTCTCGCAATGCTCAATTCAAATCCTCAACCAGAGGAGATTATTTCATCAACAGGCCCATCGGAACAACTGGAGGAGGAAGAATGAGCGGCAACATCGACGTAACGGTTGAGAACCAACTTGTTCGTTTCGTCGCCCCTGAACCCATTGACGGCGATGCTGTCGTAAAGCATCTCCAAGGCCAACGTGTCGGAAAGATGGTCATCAAAGCGCTTCGAAGACCTCGGGCCACGCTTGTCATCGATCCTGAGGGCCGCATTACTGTCCACGGAACGCACCGTATCGAAGCAGCGAGAGATGCTGCGAAGGAACTGTTGCTCCGACTAGGTAAGGACGATACTGGGCTCAAGACAGAGTACGGGCCGATTATTGCTTCGTTCTACTTCAACACACCAATCAAGGTTCAATCCATTACTGGATCACTTGGAGCAGGAGAAGGTCGTTACGATGATCGACTCGATTGTGGAATCATTCATGATGAACGCCATGACCTCGTTCTCCATGTTTGGGAGAACGGTCGATGTGTCGTTACCGATGGGCGTCATCCAAAGATGGTGGCCATGGCTGCCGTGTATTGGCAATCCAAATTCAAGGAATTAGGTATCTCCAGTTTCTGAGGAATTGGCATGGTTGATGCTCAGCGGCCTTGGAAAGGACCGATTCTTGACAACCACTTCCACCTCAACCGTAATGGACGATTTCTTGATGCTGCTAAGGATTTCAAAAACGTTGGTGGTACGCATCTCGTTCTCGTTCATTGTCCAGATTTCTCTTCGCCTCCGGCCTCGTTGAGCGAGCACAGAGAAACGTATGCTGACACCATTGCTATGGCGAACGAGGTTCGAAAAGAACACGATCTTCACGTCCGTGTTGTTCTCGGTCCACATCCAGCCGCCTTCGCTCATCAATTCATCAAATGGATGGAAGAGGATGGGGACAAAGGAATCGAGCGTGCATGTGAAAACTATCGCAATAGCATTGATGCGGCGCTCGAATTCGTTCAGGAAGGTCAAGCCCATGCGATCGGTGAAGTCGGCCGGCCCCACTGGGATGTATCCGATGAGGTCTGGGACCTTTCCAATTTGTTGCTTGAAGAAACGATGACTTTGGCAGCACGAGAAGGAATACCTTTGCAACTCCATGTTGAGGGTGAACTGGAATCGACCTATCGAGACCTGTCTGAAATGGCATCAAGAGCCAACCTACCAACGCATCGGCTGATTCGACATTATTCGCCTCCACAAATCGATGAATCCATTACGCGTGGTTTAACTTCAAGCGTACTTGTCGGAAAAGGTGCTCTCGATCCGTTGCTTGCAAGTTATGAGAACAACAGAACTGGCTTCATGCTTGAGACCGATTACATGGACGACCCACGTCGTCCAGGAGCTGTTCTGGGGCCCAAGACTGTACCAAAAAGAACACAACAATTGATCGAAGCGGGAATGGATGAAGAGATGCTTTGGAAATGCCATGTCGATGTGCCAAATGCACTCTATGGTGATGCAGAAGATTGACTTTGGTGGTTGAAGATTCATCCATCACATTCATGAAACTCTTCGACTTCGTATTGACATGGCAGGCAAGGAACGAGCGTTGGCTACCTTGTTTGGGCTTCTGCTTCTTGCAAGCCTCTTGCCAATGCCATCAGCGGCTCAAGGAGTTGTGGGAAGCATTTCGCTTGAATGTGGAGATGACCCAGAACTCCAAGTCAAGCCAGGCGAATATGAGGATTCAATCCTTGAATGCACAGTCACGAATGATGGGTCGGTCCTCGCTGAAAATGTCCAAATCTCTGAAGAGTGGGATGGCGTTTATGTGAACATGATGATTTCAGAGGATTCCTTTACCATCGAAGCAGGTGAATCTGAAACATTCACCGTAACGTTCTCCTGCGATGAACGAACCGATGCGTCAATCGAATACGAATTCACCATCACTGCAACGGTCACAGCTTGGGGCCCCATACCCGTTGAAGGAACACCGCTTTCTCAAGTTGCAAACCACACGGGTGATGTCACCATCAAGGAGTACGGTTTCGTGACGCTCGATATTCCTGATACGTCTTCGCGAACCATGCAAACAAGTGAGGAGTTGTCCATTACCTTCCAAGTTGATAACGACGGTAATGCAGACGATACCATCGAAATTCGAATCACCAATGCCAACGAACTTGAGCAACTTGGCTTTACATTGCAAAGTGGAGATTTCATCGTTGCACGAGATGTTCAATCGGGAGGCGTCTCCGAACAACTTGAGTTCATCATCCGTGCTCCAAGCGAGGCCGATGCAGAGATTCGAAACGTCATCACGATAGAAGCAACAAGCACACTCGATGACTCGAAGGACATGGTCGACTTTGACCTCATCGTCGAAGCACAGCAAGAATCCGGAGGTCTAGGGTCCGGGCTCTCTGAAGTGAGTACAGATGATCTCGCTCTGTATGGTGCCATCGGGGGAGGCGTTCTTTTCCTCATCTTCCTCCTCGTAATCATTGGGCGTGTTTCCAAGCGCTCCTCAAAAGGCAAAGTTGCCACAGATGCTCCAACCGAGCCACCGATTGAAATTGACGACGATGACGAATTTGACATCGACCTTGATTTTGACATGGATTTGGACGACGACGAATTCCTCTCGGATGATTTCGATTCGATGCTTGACGATTTGTGACGCCGTCCGCTGGTTTTCAAACCTCTTGGAAGCCCTGTTTTTCCTTCAAAAGAAGGGGAATACTCAAAGACGTGGTGTGCCCGGTAACACCTGCGAAATGAGGGGTGCGGATGCTAGGTCTACAAGGAAAAACCGCTGTCGTGTTTGGAGTTGCAAGCGAAGATTCGATTGCATGGGCCATTTGTCAACAACTCGCTGAGGCAGGTGCAGACCTGTTCTTGGGCTATCAAAAGCGCTTCATGTCTCGCGTTTTCCAACTCAAGGACAAACTTCCTGCAATCAAGGGATTCTATCCACTCGATGTTGCTCAGGACGAAACGACTCGAGAATTCTTCGATGAGTTCTCCAAAGACCATCCTGGAAGAACAATCGATGTTCTTGTCCATGCAATTGGCTTCGCCCCACGAAGTTGCTTCGATCGACCCATTCTGTTCGTCGAAGATGCAGACATCAATACGGCGATGACCATCTCTGCGAACTCTTTGCAACGTTGTCTGAAATTTGCTATGCCTCATCTTAGTGAAGGCTCGTCAACGATTACACTCACGTACGCAGCTTCGACTCGATTTGTTCCATCGTACGGAATCATGTCGATGGCAAAAGCAGCGCTTGAGTGTTGGACGCGTGAACTTGCTTGCCATTTGGGACCTCACGGCCATCGAGTCAACAGCATCTCTTCAGGACCTATTCGAACCATTGCAGCTTCAGGAATTCCAGGCTTCGATCGCATCCTTGATCACGTCGAGGCCAATGCTCCATTGCGACGGAACGTCAATCAAAACGACGTAGCAGGAACAACCTTGTGGCTTGCAAGTCCGCTCTCTGCAGGCGTTACAGGACAATGCATCCATGTCGATGCAGGCTATTCCATCACCATGGTGCCACAGAGCATCATGGACGTATGAGGTGAACACATGACCATCACAACAGATGACGGAAAACCATGCGAAGGACTCGAACAAGGTCCGTTTGAACCCATTGCTGTCATCGGTGTTGCTGCGATGATGCCCGATGCCAACGATTTGGAGGCATTTTGGCAGAACATCATCGACTCTCACGTCAGCATCAAGGAAATCAAAGAAGGTCGATGGCCTGGCCCTGTCGACCATTTCTGGACAGAAGGCAAACCAGGCGATATCGCACACGGATATACGTATGCAAAGATTGGAGCATTTGTTGAGGATTATGAATTCGACTGGCGCCGATGGCGTCAACCGCCAGGAACAATCCCTCAAATCGACCCATGCCAATTGTGGGCGGTTTCGGTCTCTGCAAAAGCGATTGAACAAGCGGGTTATGGTGAAGGAGAGAAGGAATTTCCTCGCGAGCGCGCGGGTGTGGTTTTTGCTAACGCCCTTGGAGGCGAGAACAGAAACATGTCCAACATTCGTGTTTGGTCAAATCACACCTCAGAACTTGCCCAACAGCACGGAATGCCGGCCTCATCGAAAGAGGCCTTCATGGAGGCCATGAACGAGCACTCTCCGAAGGTCGATGAGGACACCATGCCGGGTGAACTCGCAAACGTTGTATCTGGGCGTGTTGCAAATTTGTTGGATCTGCAAGGACCAAATCATGCCATGGATGCAGCCTGTGCGTCCTCAATGGCAGCAGTCATGGATGCATGTCGCCTCCTTCAAACACGACAAGCCGATGTCATGCTTGCTGGAGCAACCGATCGGACCATGGATCCAGCAACGTATGCGAAGTTCAGTGCAATCGGTGCACTCTCGCCAACACATTCGACGCCATTCGATGCTCGTGCAAATGGGTTCGTCATGGGTGAAGGTGCTGGTGTCATGGTGCTTAAGCGACTTAGCGATGCTATCGCTGATGACGATACCATCCATGCAGTCATCCGCGGGATTGGTGGTTCTAGCGACGGCCGTGGTAAAGGCATCACAGCGCCGAGCCAACGCGGCCAGATCCAAGCCATTGCTCGTGCTTACAATCAAGCAGGTTATCCAGCATCTTCGGTTGAATTGGTCGAAGCACATGGAACCTCCACAAAGGTGGGTGATGCTACCGAACTGTCCACGTTGACTCGGCTATGGACCGATGTTGCATCTGGCGACAACGTAGCTGTTGGTTCAATCAAGTCGCAAATTGGTCACTTGAAGGCTGCTGCAGGCATTGCAGGAATCATCAAATCAGTCATGGCCCTTCATCATCGGACCATTCCTCCCTCAGCAGGATTTGAAACGCCAAACCCAACGGTTGACTGGGCAAACATTCCATTCTTTGTACCAACTTCGCCACTAGAATGGCCTGAGCCTGAATCGCATCCTCGTCGAGCTGGAGTATCTGCCTTCGGATTTGGTGGGACAAACTTCCACATTGCCTTGGAAGGATACGAACCGGATTATCATCGAAGCATGGCCGAAGATTGGCAACAACGATGGAAGGCTTACGCAAAGTCACCAACTGTTTCAGCGCCTTCCATCCTTGATGCATCTGCAACAGCAACCATGACGCATGATCAACTCAAGGCCATTGAAGGAGGCGTACTGCTTCTCTCAGGTTCTTCTATTGAAGCCTTAGTTGCCTCTCTTGAATCAACATCGTTCAATGGACCAACCTTTGATGACGATCCAAGAGGTCTTCGTCTTTCCATGGCACTTCAAGCAGCGAGTGCTTCCTACGATTCGAACGATGCATGCCGATTAGCACTTGTTGCAACCTCTTGGGCTGAATTTGAGAAGCGTAAGGCCTTGGCGATTTCGTCCCTTTCCGATTCAGGAAAGTGGGGCTTTTTACAGGCGCAAGGCGTTCTTGTCAGCGATCAGCCGGCAATGCCAGATGGTGCTAAGGTCGCTCACATGTATCCTGGCCAAGGTTCGCAATATGTTGGTATGACGCACGACTTGCATGAGCGATATACGCCTGTGCAAGACGTTTGGAATGCCTCGGATTCAACGATGGTCGAAGTTCTCGATGGTGAAACACTCTCCTCATTCGTGCTTCGAAGTGGTCTGAGTGATGATGAACGTAAGGCTGCAGAGCACAAACTCAAGCAAACTGAATACACGCAACCGGCTATGCTCACGGCAGATCTCGCCATTGAACATGCCCTCAACGCTTACGGTCACGAACCGGATATGGTTGCTGGACATTCACTTGGCGAGTACGCTGCGCTCATGGCTTCAGGTATTCTCAACATGGACGGGGCTCTACGGGCTGCAGCTGCACGTGGAACTGAGATGGGTTCGGTCGAGATCGATGACAAGGGTTTGATGGCCAGTGTTACCGCTCCATACGATGCTGTCGAGCGTATCCTTGATGCTGCAGAAGGTTACGTCATCGCTGCCAACAAGAACTCTCCGAAGATGACCGTTATTGCAGGTGCTACACAAGCCGTTCAAGACGTCATGAAAGCCTTCGAAGCTGAAGGATTCAATTGCGTCCCCTTGGCAACCAGCCACGCTTTCCATTCGAGCATCGTTGCTCCTGCAAACGAACCGTTGCGAAGGTTCCTGTCTTCTCTTGAAATCAATTGGCCGAAGATTCCGATCACTGCAAACGTGGACGGAACTTTCTACCCGACAGATGGACCAGATGCAAAGGAAGGCATTCTTTCCAAACTTGCCCCACAAATGGCCTCATCCGTCGAGTGGACGTCTCAAATTAATACGATGTACGAGGCAGGTGCGCGTATCTTTGTCGAAGTAGGACCGAAGCGAGCCCTGACGATGTTTGCAACACAAATCCTCGAGGATCATCCTCACCTTGCCGTGATGACCAACCATCCCAAACAAGGTGGCATCGCTTCGTTCCTCACAGCCATTGGTGCACTAGCTCTTGCAGGAAGGCCTCCGAAGACGATTGAAGGTACATCCACTGTTTTCAGTGAAGCCTTCCGTGCTGGGCCAATCGAAGCACATCAAGCACCAGGTCTACCTCAGCGCTCCAATCAAGAAGAACTCCGTGTTCGAGCCCGCCCACTGCCAACCAAAGGAAGTGGCGGTGTTGGCGCTCCAACCGCTGTTCAAACGGTCTCAGTCCCAGTTCAGAAGGAACCAACGGTTGCAGATTACGTTGGTGACCGCATCGCTCAACATTGCGGTTATCCTGCCATGTTCTGTCAAGGAATGGTCAACTTACGCTTGGGTCTCGGTCTAACAGATCAGTCCATTCAAAGCATCATCTCAGCCATTGCTTCGGAAGCACAAACCGATGCAGAAGTCGATGTCCAATCAGCGACAACTGCAGCGGACATCGAGCGATGGGTAAGCCAGCCTCCTTCAGGTTGGTCGCCTCGTGTTCATCTTGCGAAAACAAATGCTTCCCCCGCAGTGGTTCAAGCGCAAACAATCCACGACCCAATGATGCAACGTCGAGCTGATCCATATGTTGTATCTGGAATTAGCCTTGGACTTCCAGGATGCGAGAAGGTCTTCGATGAGGATGTCTTTGAACGACTCGTTCGTGGTGAAACCTGTCTCGAAGAAGTTACCGATGAATACAAGCAACGTCTTCTTGACAAGAACATCAAGCGACTCATCAAGGGCCGAGATGGCTCTGTCAACATTGAGCAAGCAACAAGCTTCGACGACATCCCTCAACTTGCTGGTGTCAAAGGAGCGTTTGATCTAGCCGAAGAATTTGGCATCGATCCGAAGATGGTCATGGCATGGGACATAACAACCCAACTTGCGATGGCATCGGGACTCTTGGCTCTTCGAGATGCTGGTATTCCTTTGACGCCTGAAGAACAGGTCGGAAAGGGTGGACTTCGCTTGATTCGAAACTGGCAGGTGCCAAGTGTTCATCGTGACAGAACAGGTATTGTGTTCGCATCTTGTTTCCCAGGATTGCAGATGGCGATGAAGCATGCAAAGACCGACGGTGATGATGGTGAAGGTAAGTTCGACCGCCGTTACTTGTTCCAAACATTGACCATGAGCCATTCACAATTTGCCCAATTTACGGGGATTCGCGGTCCTACAACGACCATCAATCTAGCTTGTGCTTCAGCAACAGGCGCATTCCAAATTGCAGAGGATTGGCTAGCCACGGACCGAGTGGATCGTGTTGTTATTCTCTCTGCCGATGATGTAACTGGTGATGACCTGTGGGAATGGATTGGAAGTGGATTCGCATCAACTGGTGCAGCCTCAACCAGCAATGTCATAGAAGAAGCAGCGCTTCCTTTCGACAAGCGACGAAATGGGCTCGTTCTAGGGATGGGTGCAGCATCGTTCGTTGTTGAACGGAAGAGTTCTGCTGACGAGCGAGGTGTACAACCAATTGCAGAATTGCTTGGTGCAACCACGGCCAATTCAGCCTACCATGGAACCAGACTCGATGTCGAGCACGTTGCAACAACCGTTGACAACTTTGTAGGCGAGATGGAGAACAAATGGGGATTGGACCGTCACGCGATTGCCAAAAGCACGGTCTTCTATTCGCACGAAACCTACACGCCCGCTCGCGGAGGGAGCGCCCAAAGCGAGGTCAAAGCACTTCGACAAACCTTTGGAGAAAGCACCGATTCGTTGGTCATTGCTAACACCAAAGGATTCACTGGCCACCCAATGGGTGTTGGAATTGAAGATGCGAGCATGTTCTATGGTTTGCTGACCAAGCGAATTCCACCGATTGCAAACCACAAGGTCGTTGATGAGGAGCTTGGAAGCCTCCATCTTTCAAAGGGCGGTGATTATCCAAACATCCAGTACGGTTTGCGTTTTGCTGCAGGATTTGGTTCGCAAATCGGCCTCTCATTTGTTCGGGCTTGGCCAATTCAAGGAGAGCGTATTGATGGAAAGCGATTGTTGGCATGGTGTCGAAGCCTTGCAGGAACCGACGACATTCAACTTCGCCTTCTTGACAACAAACTCGTGGCGTATGTTGATGGTGACAACAATCTTCACGGCGGCATCCAAGGTGATGCCTACGACATAACAGCGCCGTTTGAAGGCCTTCCAACCGAGGTATCGCCTGTTGAACAACCGCCAGTGCAAGCCTCAACGCCTGAACCTGAACCAGTCAAGGCCGAACCGACACCTGCTCCTGTGGCTACGACCGTAGTAGCGAGCGGAGATATGGTTCAAACGGTGATCGATGTGGTCGTCAAGCACACAGGTTATCCCGCTGATTTTGTAGAACTTGATCAAGATCTTGAAGGTGAACTTGGTATTGATACGGTCAAGCAAGCAGAAATCATGGTCGATATTCGTCAACACTTCAATCTGCCAGTGGACGAAACGTTCGTTCTCGCAGAACATCCAACCTTGAACCATATGATTGGCTATATCCAACGCATGCAAGGTGGAGAGATTTCCATCCCTACCCCTGTGCCAGTGGTTGAGGCAACAGCACCTACAACTGAACCCGTCGTTGAAGCACCGAAGACTACTGCAGTCGAAGCAACTCCAGTTTCGGATGAAGCAATGACGCAACAAGTGATCGATGTTGTTGTCAAACACACTGGATACCCCGCCGATTTCATCGAACTTGACCAAGATTTGGAAGGTGAGTTGGGTATTGATACCGTCAAGCAGGCAGAAATCATGGTTGACATCCGTGAATTGTTCAGCCTCCCTGTCGATGAGGACTTCTTGCTCTCTGAACATCCAACGCTCTCACATATGATAGGCTACATTGTTCGAATGAAAGGAGGAGAGGCCCCTGTAAGCACTCCTCCAATACCATCAGTCGAAGAAGTACCGGCGCCAGTACCTGCACCACAGGTTGAGGATCAAAGCACACCAATGGTGAGCGATGCCGGAATTGAGTCCTCGCTGATTGAAGTGGTTGTCAAACACACCGGCTATCCGGCCGATTTCATCGAAATGGACCAGGATTTGGAGGGGGAGCTCGGCAT
>JAAZUV010000105.1 GCA_018623995.1 Methanobacteriota archaeon | reverse complement strand
AGGAACAAAAGACGACATCAACAATCTCGAAGTCGTTCTTATCGACATGGCAATGAAAGGGATATGGACGGTTCGGGTCAAGGATGCGTATCACGCAGGTAGTGGCCCACAAGCGTTCGCTATTGCCGTCTCAGGACAGGGTGTGAACGACCTTCGTCCAGACCCGCAAGTTGTTCTTGATTCGATGCAACTGAACGTCACGATTCCTCAAGTTGGCGATCAGGTTCGATTGACAACAAACGTATTCAATGCAGGAAACATCAAGGCAGAATCTGTTGTCCTTGCTTTCAATGTGAACGGGGTCGAACTCGACCGAAAGACCCTCGACATTAATCCAGGTGCAAGCCGACAATCGACATGGTACTGGACGCCTCAACAATCCGGAGCGACCACGCTTGAACTGATCATCGACCCTGACGATGTCATCGATGAAATTCAAGAGAACAACAACGTATTGACGCGTATCGTTGATGTGACCGCACCCGGTGTCAAAGTGACAGCTGATGTTGAACAACGACAGGTGCAATATGCAACGCAAACCACGACAAGTTGGAATTTGACATTAGAAAATACGGCTCTGCTTGAAACCAATGCTTCCATCGATGCGCTAGGCGTTTACCTTGATTCGAGTGGAGTCGAAGTACCATGGTATCTAGGCATGACCGCCTCGAACTTCTCATTGCAAGGCAAGGCTACGGCAGATGTTTCGCTAACAATTGTCTATCCTGAAGCGCCTGAACCGGGGCTCTATCGCATTGATGTGGTCGGTTTTGATGTTGACAACGGCATCTCGTATCCTCTTTCACTTTACCTCGATGTTCTCAACATACCTGAGTTTCGAATCGAATATGATTACTCAATTGTACCCGTTCATCCGGTTGACCCAACCAATCTCACAGTCCGCGTGTACAACGATGGAAACACAGAGATTGGATACGACTTGTTCCTTCAAGCACCCTCGGGTTGGAGTGCTGGATTCTCGGACTTGAGCAACGATCCTGGGGCAACCTCTGGTTCAACCGGCTTGATTCCAAAGAACGGGCAAATGGACGTCAGTATGCAATTTGTTCCGCCGCAAGTTTCGACAGCAGCAGGTGCACAACGCATTGTCACATTGACTGCAATTTCGCAGACGGAACCATCGCAAACGTGGGAAATCGACATCCCAATCGAAGTGATGGAAGTGCGAGAGGTTGAATTGCTCCTTGAGTCAAACATCGGTACGCCTCGTCCAGATGCATTGCTGAACCTCCTCTTTACCATCGAGAACAGAGGCAATGTGGACATGACGCTTGTACCGACGCTTTCCCTACCAACAGGATGGTCATTACAGACATCGCTTCAACCGATTGAAATGGGTTGGACCGAACAATCGAAGAACATCCTGATCTCCATCCAAGGCAACGGAAATGCGCTCTCTGGTGACATCCAACTCAATCTCGATGTTGGCGTTCAGAGATTCACATGGCTTGGCGAAATCGACGTTCTTGAACTTCCACAACCGTCTCTGACCTTCTCCGAGCTTCAATTTGAAGATGGCCGCACGTTCGATCATCCGTTTGGACCCGGCTCCCATCCTGCGGGACAGGAATTGACGTTCACATGGCTCTTGGTGAATGAAGCAGATGTTCCATGGAGTCCAGAGATATCGACGTCACTCTCACAAGGAGTCTTTGGTGAATGCCTTGATGTTGGCGTCGTCACCGATGGAAACGTCGTTCCAGTCGTATGTTCGATCATTCTCCCACTTACCCTCGAAGTGGCATCACAGCCATCGTTCTCATTCACACTTTCCGATGGTGATGTTTCGCTTACAGAGGGAACAAGCATGCTTGTTGCTGAGCAACGAAGCGTGGAATGGGAGGTTACAGGCCTCTCATCGCTCGATGCAACAGGTTCGGGAACCATACAGGTCCGTGTTATCAACACTGGGAATACCGCTCTCTCTCATCAGTTGACGCTTGAAACATCGAAGGGTCTGAATGCGGTTATTGTTGGTGAAGACATCGTCAATGCCGTTGCTGGCGATTCTCAACAATTCACCATACAACTTTCCGGGACGAGTACAGGAACACAACAATTGACGTTTGCGTTGGATGGTGTTCAAGCCGTGGATTCGTCAACATCCTCGATTAGCATTGATGTGACTGCATCGTTCGAAGAAACGGATGCTGGAAGCAACACTGTAGTCTTCATCGGAGCCGGAGTTGCACTTGTTATCGGTCTTCTTACTGTTCTTTTGATCCTCCGTGGGAAGAGTGCGCCTGTGAAGCAAGAAATCGTCCCGACGATGGCAGCCCCAGTCCAGCAACAACAAGCAGCAACGTGTTGGTCATGCCGTGGCCCGATTCTTGGACCGATGCGAGGCTGTCCTGGTTGTGGTGCCCGATATCATGCCGATGCTCCAACGTGCCAATCGGTTGAGAAATGTGCCAACTGTGGGGCTTCTGCTGAACAGTTTGTTATGGCTTGATTCGTGAACAACAAAGGACATCCTTTTGATAGGTCAACACCTCCCGATGGATAGGAGGGTATACAATGAAGACGTTGAATCAAGAGAAGCGACTTGCAGTATTCTTGATTTCACTGATGATCTTCTCCATGCTGCCACTCGTCGCTCCGATCGCTTCAGCTGATGGAGCACGGGATGCTAGCATCCAAGTAACGGTCTCGCCAACGGCTCAGACCATCAACCCTGGTGAAGCAGGTGAGTACACCGTCCGAGTCTACAATTCCGGCTCAAATCCTGTTACGGTTCAACTGAGTACTGCGCAAGGGCAAGAACAGGATTGCAGCGCGTACAGTTCAACCATCACGCAAATTCCTGGTGCCATCGAAGCGGGATCCTACGAAGAAGCGACGATGAATGTGACACTGGCACAGAATGCTGAGGGTTCCTGCGAGACGACCGTCACTGCAAACGCACAGGATTCACCAGCACCTCCAGACCCTCCAGGCCAGCCAGCTACCGAGACAGCCACGGTCACCAGCACTGCAGGGGATGGATCAGGTAACGCCTTGTTTGGCGTCGATTTGTCCATGGTTACTTCAAGCAGAACGTGGGGCGGAGAAGAAACAACTGAGTGGACACTTGTCGTTGAAAATACGGGCCAACAACAAGCGACTGTCAACCTTGCATTGGACGAAGACAACTCTGCCTCAGGATGCTCAGACCCAGATTCGTTGTCACCACAACTCTCGGAATCATCCGTGACGCTGGATGCTGAGGAATCCACAGAAGTGACTGTCTCACTCGATGTCACCAATGAGCAAGAGGCCGACAAGTACTGCTGGGAGATCACCGGAACTGTATCGCAGGACCCATCGGGTAATACGAGCGATACGCAAACGTTTGACATCACGGTACCAATTCTCAAGGAATGCAGCCTTTCTCTCTCGAAAACATCCATCAATGTGCAGCCTGGTGGCGAGGACACGTTGACGGCAACATTCACCAACGACGGAAACTCCGACTGGACGATTCGTGCCGATGCAGCTGGGCCAAAAGAAGCGTGGGTTTCGTTTGTTGGTGGATCGAGCGGCCTTCTGCCATACAGCGGATCAGGAACAAAGGCGTTTAGTCTGAAAGTAAGCCCCGATGATTCCGTGAACGCAGGCGAGGAGCAGACCGTCTACATCCAAGGAAAAGACGGAACACAGGTGAAGTGCGATGCTGAACTGACCATCACAGTTGGCCAGTCGTTTGGTGCAACCATTTCGATGATTTCCTCGCAATTGAACAACATTGAGCCAGGAACATCAGCAACGACCTCGGTGACAGTCGAAAACACAGGGAACGGTGTCGACTCGTTCCGAATTTCACCATCTGCGCTACCAAGTGGGTGGACTGTGGAATTGGAAGAAACCCTCGTCACACTGGACTCAAAGCACACTCCGAACCGAAAAGAGACAGTTGATGTCACGGTGACATTGCCAGACGACGCGCTCGCAACAGAAGTTGTGAACATCGATCTTGCTGTCGCCCCTACAAGTGGTGGAGAGCCATACGATGAGGTAACGCTCTCTGTTTCTGTTGCAGCTGTTCACGACTTTGAGGCCGATTCAGTCGCCCTCACGCAGACGGGAAAGAACGGGAACGAGGTCAAGTTCCCCTTCGCTATTGAGAACACAGGTAACGTTGAGGACAGTTTCCGGCTCAGTGTCATTCAACAAACAGCATCTCCATCCTGGGCCTACTTCTTTGAAGATGAGGCTGGTAATCGATTCACAGAAATTTCAGTCGATGCTCGAACCACGAAGGACTTGTTCTTCGTTGCAACAGTAACAGACAGCGATGAATACTCCACGTTTACCGTTCGCGTCACCAACAAAGGCGATTCAAACACCATCGACGACGATGGTGATGGCATTCCAGACAACCAGCGCGAATTGCGCTTCACAGCGTTCCTCACCACCAGAGATTACGCCATGGACGTCCGTCTCGAAGAAGGAGGTCTCGATGGACGCACTGGTGAATTGATCCTTGCTCCTGGCGATGAGGAAACCATCGGCATGTGGATTCGCAACATGGGCAATGGCGACGATACTGCTGTTCTCGAACTCACGGGATTGAATGGCATCGCAACCCGTACCGTTTACTCCAAAGGACTACCAATCGCCTCGAACAATGAGGTCAGTGTTCCATTTGGTTTCGGAATTTGGGATGAAAACAACAGTGCGTTCGTCTTGGATGCTTCGGGAAGCCCTTACCTTGAGAACACCGAGGATGCCATGCTTTCCGAGATGTTGTTCACCCTCAATTTGAGCCAAGGATACAGTGTACGTCCGTACGAGATGTATCTCGAGCTCAAGGTCGAAGTCAATCAAGCAACTCTCACTGGTGAGGGCGGTAACTTGTACATCGTTGTCACAAGTAAATCCAACGCAGCCAACCGAACAGGACAAGCGACTGTATCCTTGAGCGTTCAGAAAATCTTTGACTTGAACATCATTGAACCTGAAACCACTTCGTTTGATTTGGTTTATCCGGAGAGTTACTCCTTCACAGTACAAATTCGCAACGATGGAAACGTCGAAACGCAAACAGAGATCTTCACATCCGACAACATGCGC
Organism: Methanobacteriota archaeon; assembly: GCA_018623995.1. GTDB lineage: Archaea > Thermoplasmatota > Poseidoniia > Poseidoniales > Poseidoniaceae > MGIIa-L2. The sequence continues at coordinate 428 of JAAZUV010000105.1, read as the reverse complement.
GGATGGTTGTTGAAACTCAAAGGTCCGTCAGGTTGTACTGAAATCACACTCTCAAGCCTTGAATGCTCGCTCAAGAAAGGCGAAATCATAGAAATTACAGTGGAGATAAAACCTCCGTATGGCGCAGAATTGTCGGACACATTTGACTTCACACTCTCTGTTCAACCCGAGGATATTGGGGTCATCGGACGAGTCAACCAACAATTCGATGTGACAGGTGGGCCAGAACAAGGATTCTTTGGCCTTGCAGACGATACAACACTTGCGATGTTCGGAGGTGGTTTCCTCCTTCTTGTGGGTGTTGTCTTCATCCTCAGTCGACGAAATTGAACTTCTGCTAAACCTAAATTCCTAGGATTACGCATTGATGTTGGAGGCAATGTTATTCAAGACGATTTCGAGCCACTCTTCAGCATCATCTTCATAGT
>JAAZUV010000104.1 GCA_018623995.1 Methanobacteriota archaeon | reverse complement strand
GCTTGAGGAGGTCAGGTTCAATCCGCTGGTTAAGGGAAACTTGGAACACTGTACCATTTGAAGAACGAACAATGGCTCTTTCAGGATCCAGGACATCTTGTAACGTTCCTACAATCAGTGGAGGTGCACGCAAGTGACGTACTTCTTCTTCGAGCCGACCTGCTTGTTTTTTGACGTTGCGAAGTTCAGATTCGATGTGAGTCCTTTCACTGATCAATTCTTGGGTTTTCTCTTGCAAACGTCGATACTCTGATTCGAGTTTCTGGAAGTCATCGTCTCTATGATTGTTCACAGAGTCTGAATTTCGGTCCACATCCGTGCCCATCGCAATCAAGTCTCCCTTGAGTCAGCAGTGTATCAACTCATCGTTTGTTTTCTGAGACAACAGCGAAGGGTTCATCAATTGTCGATGTAAGCCATTCATGGGGATACAATGGGTGATTGCGAATTGTGTGGTGCGACGAAAGTCTCAACTCGGGAACATCGCGTCAACAAAGCGATGTTGGCGATTTGCCAGAAGTGTATAGGGCAAATGAACCTCGAGCCAAAACAAGAAGCACCTGGCTTGGCCCAAGCACGGCGAAGGCCCGCTGGAAAACAGAACCAACGGCGTTTCAATAAGAACAACATCATGAGCAAGCAGGAGAAAGAATTAGCGGACAATTTTGCCAAAATAATTCTGACAGCTCGTGAAAATAAAGGTTGGACACAAGCCCAGTTGGGTCAACGGATGGCCGAAACTGTCAATGTGATTAAATCTGCAGAATCGGGAAAACCTCCTGCTGATTCTGTCATCAAAAAGTTTGAGATGATACTTGGCATTGAACTGATGGTTGAAGCAAGCAGTGATCACCAATCGATGATTGGTCAACCCTCGAACAGTCGTGGGATGACGATTGGAGATTATCTCAAAGACTTACGGTGAGTGTATGGACATTCCTGTTCATGCAATTTGGCTTGCACAAGACGACCCCAAAAAGAACACAGCCGTACGCGCATCAAAGGATGAATTGCTGCGATTGCATAAGGATTTCAGGCGTCTTCCAAAAAAAGGAATCATCTTAGAACCACTTTGCGGTAAAGTCCTAGGTCCTGAGGATCGTGAAATTTTTGACTCACATGGTGCATTGGTTGGACTGGATTGCTCCTGGGCACAAATTGAAGAATCCGTTGATCACGTCATGCGACGTACTCGACTGCAACCACGCATGCTGCCTTTACTCTTAGCTGCAAATCCAGTGAATTGGGGAAAGCCAGGTAAACTGTCAACCGTTGAAGCCCTTGCAGCATCCCTGTATTTGTTGGGGCGAGTGGACCAATGCAAAGAATTGTTGAGTAAATTTAGGTGGGGTCAACGTTTTCTCGAACTCAATAAGGAGCCTCTCGAAGCATATGCTGAGGCGAAAAGTTCTGCTGAACTCGTCTCACTGCAGTTTGAGTTTTTTGATATAGAGGTGGAGCAGGATGACTGATGCATATACGGAACTACCACTAATGCGTTTATCTGAAGATGGGGCCTTGATCCAAAAAGAAACAATTGTAAAGGAAGTTGCAGTTGAATTACATGCATTGAACAAACTGGGTCATTATGAAGTGTATTCCACATTGCTAGCAACTCCAACTGATCTCATTGAACTCCATGCAGGACATCTTTACGCAGAAGGTTACATCGATCAAAAACCATCGGTTGACTGTCTACATGTTCAAGACAGTTCTGATGTTCAAGTTCTCTATGATGGCTGTGTAACTATCGAACCACGACAACAGATCGTCACAAGTTCTTGTGGAGCTTGCAATCATCCAAACTTGACCGTTGCCCGTATGGAACCAATCCAACATGATTCAAGATTTTCAGACATTGGTTTGCCACTGCTAACAAACGCATTGGAATTACTGACAGAATCAATGTCGCTCTTCCGTCAAAGCGGTGGCTGTCATGGTACAGCACTCTTCTCGGTTGATGGATCAATAGATCATGTATCAGAAGACATTGGCCGTCACAATGCCGTGGACAAGACCATCGGAAAGGCCATCTTTTCTGAATCAACAGTCTTTGAGAATTCTATGCTCCTTTTGTCGGGAAGATGTGGCTGGGACATCGTAGCAAAATGTGTACGTGTTGGTATTCCAGCTATCGCATCTTTTGGAGCATTCTCATCTGCTGCGGTAAATTTGGCACGTGAACATAACCTGACATTGTACGGTTTCGTTACTGAGCGGGGTGCTTGGAAAGTTGGATATTAGTGCTGTAAACCTCCAAGCATTGATGAAGCCCATTGATTTCCACGAACCATGAAGAAGACCGTGGATGGTAGGACGCCTCTCGATTCCAATCGGTTGAGGCTATCAAAAGTCAAATCCACGGCTGCTGGTGTTCCAGCCGCAATCTCTTCGATGAATCATGGAATTCGAAAAATGGGTGTAACAAAGACCGTGCGATCACTTCTCATGGTGAATCAAAAAGATGGTTTCGACTGTCCTGGTTGTGCTTGGCCAGATCCAGATCATCGAACATCGTTCGAATTTTGCGAAAACGGTGCCAAAGCAGTGGCGGATGAAGCAATGAAAGCGAAGGTCAATGCCTCCTTTTTCAAGAAATATTCCGTTGCTGACCTCTTGAAAAAATCCGATTATTGGTTGAACAGTCAAGGCCGAATAGCTCAACCCATGGTATTAGAGGCAGATGCCTCTCATTATACTCCAATCGAATGGGACGATGCCTTCCAACGCATAGCCTCTTCAATTCAGTCCATGGACTCTCCAGAACGTGGTGTTTACTACACCTCTGGCAGAACATCGAATGAGGCTGCATTCCTATACCAAGCATTGGTACGAGCGTTAGGAACAAACAACTTGCCTGATTGCTCGAATATGTGTCACGAATCAAGTGGAAAGGCTTTGACACAAACCATAGGTATAGGAAAGGGTACTGTCCATCTCGAAGATTTTAATCAGTCTGATCTGATTCTTGTCATCGGTCAAAACCCAGGGACGAATCATCCGAGAATGTTGACTGCATTACGCGATGCAAAGAAAAGGGGTGCGAAAATCATCAGCATTAATCCATTACCAGAAACGGGTTTGAAGCGATTTAAACACCCACAAGATTACATGACGGGTGACGTTAAATCAACACAATTAGCTGACCTTCATGTCCCTGTGCGCATTGGTGGCGATGCTGCACTCCTGAAAGGTGTCATGAAGCAACTGCTTGCTTTGGATGCAATTGATCGAGATTTCATTGGTTCCAAAACAGAGGCATTTGATGAATTTGAATCGAGCCTATCCACCCAAGACTGGCGACAAATAGTCAATGATTCTGGAATTGAACGTGAGATGATTCACGAAATTGCACAAATGTGCGCTGATTCCAAAGCCACCATTGCTTGTTGGGCAATGGGTTTGACACAACACAAAAATGGAGTTGCAGTCATTCAAGAGGTCGTTAACCTTCTACTCATGGGCGGTCATATCGGTCGTCCGGGTGCAGGCGTCTGCCCAGTCCGCGGACATTCGAATGTACAAGGCGATCGAACAGTTGGTATTTGGGAAGCTCCGACTGAATCATTCCTTGCCAAATTGGAACAGGGATTGCAATTTGAGTTGCCACGAAATCATGGTTATGATGTTGTACATTCAATTCACGCAATGGAAGATGGTAATGTAGACGTTTTCATGTGTATGGGTGGTAATTTCTTATCCGCAACGCCAGATACGTCAAGAACTGCAAAGGCCATTCAAAACGTAGGTTTGACAGTCCAGATCTCAACGAAATTGAATCGTAGCCATCTGGTTACAGGAGAAACAGCGTTGATTTTACCTGTACTTGGCCGTACAGAACTGGACATCCAATCATCAGGTGAGCAATTTGTCACCGTTGAAAACTCGATGGGTGTCGTACATCGCTCGAAGGGAAATCTCAAACCAGTCTCCACTGGATTGATGAGTGAACCTGCGCTTGTCGCACAACTCGGACAATTACTTTGTCCAGATGTACTGGATTGGACATCTTGCACAGATAATTACGATGCAATTCGGGATATTATGTCCAAGGCTTTGAATGGATTTGAACATTACAACGAACGAGTTCGCGAGCCATCAGGCTTTCTGTTACCAAATCCACCCAGAGATTCTTGTGAATTCTCGACACCAACGAGCAAAGCTTCGTTCACGGTACATTCCTTGCCAGATGTAACATTGCCAGAAGACCGTTTTGTGTTAATGACGATTCGCAGCCACGATCAATACAACACAACAATCTACGGACTGCATGACAGGTACAGAGGCATTCATGGAAATCGCCGAGTTCTTTTCATGAACGCACTTGATATGAGCGAATATGGAGTAAAAACCAGAGACGTTGTAGACATAACCAGTCATTTCCAAGGAAGAAAAAGACATTCAAAACAGTGGATTGTCGTGCCGTACGAGATACCTCGTCGAAATTTAGCAGCATATTTCCCTGAAGCCAACGAACTCGTACCGCTTGAATCAACAGCCAACATTTCCAACACACCGACGTCAAAGTGGATTGAAGTCTCTCTTTCCAACCCAGTCGATTCGTCTGAAGAGGAATAAGTGAGTCGGTATGGGGGATAACGCCTACGTCCGACTTGTTCGCGAGAACAAAACGTATCGACAATTCTGGCTTGCTGCATTCATCTCGATGTTTGGGGAATGGTTCAATACCATAGCACTCTTTCTCTTGATTCTCAAGTACACTGATTCCGAGCTGCTGCTTGGGATTCTGATGGCCGTGCGAATGGGATGTTTTGCCCTTATGCAACCATTTTTTGGGCTACTCGCAGATCGGGTAAATCGAAAAAAATTGATGATTATTACCAACATATTGCAGATGTTTCTAGCACTGGTTTTCATCGCTGTCGATGGACCTGAAGACATGTGGTGGATGTTCCTCTGTTCTGGTGGAATGATGGCTATGCATGGTTTGTACGTCACTGCTGAACGCGCAGCACTTCCAAATATTGTGCACAGTGAAGATTTGACAACGGCCAATGCATTGGACAGTGCCACATGGTCGACAGCACTCTGTTTGGGTGCGTTTGCTGGAGGATTGGTTGTATCCGAATTTGGCGTCAACGTAGCCTTTGTAATCGACTCGGTCACGTTTCTCATTGGCACCATCCTCCTAATTCCTCTCACAGTACCACAGACCTTTGACAAAGCGTCCTCTGGATCAATAATTACTTCAGCATTCAAAGATATCTGGATCGGTCAAAAGAGGATTAAATCAGACCCGCGTTTGTTTCGCATCATTTTTGCAAAAACATCGTGGAACATCGCAGGAGGTGGTTTAGCAGGTGTGTTCCTTGTCCTTGCTGGTAACGATATTGAGTTTGTAGGGGCTGCTCTCGGTTTTGGAATCTTCTTCTTTGCACGAGGTGTAGGAACGGGTATCGGCCCGATACTTGCACGTAGATTGTTCAAAAATTCGGAAAAATGGCCTCGACTCATTGGATTGCTCATTATGGTGAGTGGCCTGTTTTACCT
>JAAZUV010000103.1 GCA_018623995.1 Methanobacteriota archaeon | reverse complement strand
TCGATCGTGATGGCTTCGGTGATTTGGGCGTGACCTTTTGGGTCCAAGGCAAATACCTTGACGCCGATGATAACGGCATCTGGGATGTTTGTGATGCTGTGATCATTACCGTGACTGAAGCACCAGAGATTTCAGATTGGGGTGCGTACGATGGAGGTTTTTACAACGAAGTCGTCTTTGATTACGATGGTTTGGAAACATCGGATTGTAGCTCAGACCCATTGAACAAAAATCTTGACCGTTCCGACCAAGGATACGTGAAGATTGGCCGTGCATGTTATGGCTGCTTCGCAGGAGATTTCTCGTTTGAATCGAATGTCAACGTTTCAATTACGTACGATGACATCCTCATCGAGGAAGTCGGTGAGGACATTGGGTTGATTGCCGTGGGCTTTCTAGGCGGCTCAGGAGCACTCTGCTGTGGAATCATCGTGATGCTGATAGGTGTGATTCTCATCTTCACGTTGAAGGACGATGCTCCAGTTGAAATGTCTGTCAATGCTGATGGTACGTTCAGTATGGCTTCTGCGCCTGATAATGCTGTAGGTGTTGGTCTTAGCCAGTCCGTATCGCAAATTACCTCCTCTTCAGTCATTACAGAAGAAATGACGAAGGCTGAACCCTATCAATTTCCATCAACAGAATCTGCTCCGGAAATTGAAGAAAAAATGGATTGAACCAAATTATACCCTCTGTTCGGGGGCATGGTTATAACTTGCCAAGCACTAGAATGCATCATGCATACAGCAGGTAAAGTATTGTTAATCATTGGTGGAATAATTACAGCTCTCGGAATTGTAATGATTGTTGGAGGCGCTGCAAGCGCTGGATTGAACCCCGATTCAGAGAATGTCTGGGAAGGAACAAGCGGTGATTTTACAATCCCTGATGATGATATCTACGGCGTTTACATCAAGGGTTCAGCCTCAGACTGTGATGCAATCGGAAGTTCAACCTCCATCTCAATCACAAATTCGGCCGATGAAGAAAAATTCGAAAAGTCATGTGAATTTAACGAAGAGGACGACTATCTCGATGATGGTTTCCAAAGAGTAGGCAGCATAGAATGGTGGAATACAAATGCTGGTGAGCAAGTATCTATCCAATCAAGCGTAAAGATCTACATTGTCGGTGATATTGATGCCCTCGGTGATGCTGCCGGAGGTTTCCTTGCAGCAGCAGGTGGTATCTTGATTGCTATCTGTGGTGGTGTTATCCTCCTCATTGGACTTATTCTTGCTTTGACTCTCAAGACAAAGGATCCTGTTATGATGCAACAGGGACAAATGATGGGTGGTCAGATGATGGCAGGGCAGATGCCTATGCAGCAGATGCCTGCACAGCAGATGCCTGCACAGCAGATGCCTGCACAGCAGATGCCAGCACAACAGATGCCTGCGCAGACAACGGCACAGCCTTACGAATACGAACAGAAGTAATCACTCTTCTTCGTCCTCATAGAGGAACGTATTGCATGCTGGGCATGTGAATGATGTTGGTCGATCTCCATCAAGTTCGGTTACAACGCCACATGGTCCACAGAGGATTGTTGTCTTCTTTGGTTCATCGATGGTCACATCGACTCGGTACATGATTCGATTAGCATCGGGAAGTTGCTCTGCACTTGGTTTCCAAGCAGCTATGTCCTCTTCGTTCATGGTTCGCTGACTGGGGGTGCTCATTCCAATCACGAACAAAAGTACACCTGATACTCCGATGACAGCACCCATGGACAAGACGCCTCCAACAGAGAGAAAGGCTCCGAAGGCAATGCAAATCATTCCGGAAAGGATGAGGTTCTCTCGCACGTTGCGAACCATCAATCTCACCTAGTTGAGAACAGTTGCGAGTGTCTTAGCGACACGTTCGACTGCTTCAGTTGGCATTGCGCACAAGCCGATTCGAATTCCGCCTCGTAGAGGCACGAGATAGACGTGATGTTCTGCACAAGCCTCTGTAATCGACTCTGGGTCATCATGTTCAAGCCATGCGAAAAATCCATCGTGGGTTGGGTTGATTGGTACACCGTGCTGCTTGCATGCGTCGACAAAGATATCTCTTCGTTCTGTGAGAAGGCCTTGAAGGCGGTCTCGCTCATGTGACCACTCTTCTGCAGTTTCTGCTTGGCTGTGCAATTGTGCTGCAGTGTATTGGAGGATTCGAGGTGCAGCCGACCAAGTTTGTCGGCCAGTGGTTCCGAACGTATCCTTGAGTCGTTCCGTGACGGCTTGGTCAGGATGAATTCCGATGAGTGCTCCCGTTCGTAGTCCGTAAGCAGTGTGCGATTTGGACAATGAAAGAGCATAGGTGATGAGGAAGTTTTCTGGCCATGGTGTTCCATCTTCCATGGCATCAACGATGGTCTGGCCCCAGCCGTGTGGTTCGTTTGCATAGAGGCTGTATGCTGTATCAAGGAGGAGCGTGTGGCCAACACCTGGATGCTTAGAAGCACTTGCCATCATGATGTCGAGCGCTGCTCTTCGGCCTTCAGCTGTCATGGTCAGTCCTGTCGGATTGTGTGCTGGATCGTTGAGCCAAACCATCACAGTCTTCTGGTTCTGTGCGAGTTCCTCGACAGTTGCCTCAAAGGCTTCATCGGCAAAGTATGGATAGTCACCCTCCTTCTCTGGCAAGAGAGGCCATGTTGCCATTTCGAGGCCACACCCCTTCAGAAAGCCAGCGTAAGGACCCCAGTGACGGTCTCGTAGAAGAATGGCGTCACCACGTTCACAAAGGTTGTTGGCAGCGAGGAATAAAGCTCCAGAGCCGCCAGGTGATGCTGTTGAAACGAAACCAAAGCCCATCGATTCCAACGCTTCTCGATGATCGCCAAGGGCAAGAGAGATGCTCAAGTCAAGGAAATCTGGTAGCCCTTTGAGTGGTGCGTAAGAAGAAAATTCCAGAGCAGGTGCTTCCCGCAACATTCTGTCGACAACCTGGTTGATAGCCAATGTTCCATCGTTCTCGAGCAGGATTCCTGCAGTGCCATTCACTGCATCATGGCCTTCTTCCTTGGCTGCGAGATAACGTGCGTACCATCCAAAGATGGTATCGTTCCCTTGACGCGTCGAGGCAAGAGCGTTCAGTAAAGATGAACCTGGTGCCTCGTCCATAGCCAACCCAAGCGGGTTTCCCTCTTGACCTTGTCGAGGTCCAACCGTTTCCTTCATCAAGGGGAGACGCAACCCACGGTTCAAGGCCAACGTAGCACAGTCTGGTAGTGCGTCTGATTTGTAATCAGACGGTCGGGGGTTCGAGTCCCTCCGTTGGCTCCACCAGTACCTTGAACAAGAATCCTCAAACCGTTGAAGCGTTTGGTCGAATCATGAGCGCTGCTCGACTCGATGGTAAGGCATGTGCTGCTGATTTGGAAGAGCGACTGAAACAGCGTATTGCTGCGTGTTCTGTTCAACCTCATCTCGCAGTCATCATTGTGGGCAACGACCCAGCATCGCATGTTTATGTCAACAACAAAATTCGTTCTTGCGAACGACTTGGTATCCGTTCCACGCACATCGAACTGCCAGAAGATACCGAACAATCGGTTGTTGCGAACCACATTCGAGCCATGAACGAGCAACGTGATTTGCATGGCATCTTGATTCAGTCGCCGCTACCGAAACATATGGACGAGGAAGCGTTGACTGAGCTCATTGATCCACGAAAAGATGTTGACGGATTCCATCCCGTTAATCTTGGACGTTTGGTTCAAGGTCGAAGCGATGGTATGGTCCCATGTACGCCTTCTGGTGTCATGGAAATGCTTCGTTGGGCTGAGGTCGACTTGACTGGAAAGAAAGCTGTCGTTCTCGGTCGTTCGTTCAATGTAGGCATGCCACAGGCGCTCTTGCTTGCTGCTCGTGGTGCTGATGCAACCGTGACTGTTGTTCACTCTCGAACTAAGGACGCACGTTCAGAATGCTTGCAAGCAGATGTCATTGTCGCTGCTGTCGGTCGTGCTGAAATGGTTCAACCCGATTGGGTCAAAGAAGGAGCTATCGTTGTTGATGTGGGGATCAATCGAGTCGATGATTCCAGCCGTGAGAGAGGATGGAGACTTGCCGGTGATGTGCACCCTGATGTCGGCTTGAATGCATCGTTGTTGTCGCCAGTACCAGGTGGTGTTGGCCCCATGACTGTGGCGATGCTCATGGCCAACACCGTTACTGCTGCAGAATTTTTGAGTTCATGATGTGAAGCCCATGGAGCAACGAGCGCCTCGAATCGCTGCGTTTGCTACCACTGTTGCGAGCATGTCGTTCATTGCATTACTCGGCAACGCCTTCCTTGGAAGATATCCTGGACAAGAGGGGCAACGTGTTCTTCTCAAACCATTGTTCGAAGGGTTTGTTACAGGAGAAAAGAACGACTATTGGGCATCAACCGGCTGGTCGACGCAAGAATGGATTTGGCTCGTTCTTTCGATATGTCTCGGTTTGCTTGCAGTCTGGTGCCGCCAAGATCGACCCGTTCCAGAGCTTCCCAAGCAACGCAGTGTTGCTGAACAAATTGCTGATTTTGAATCAAGTGCGACAAGCGTAGGGACGACAACTGTTGCTTCAGTAACTACGAACACGTCGAACATTATCTCATCGATTGTTGGAGAAACGATTTCGGTCAACGCAGGAGAGGTTGAGTCTGCAACAGCGCTTCTTTCCAGTGGTGCGTTGGGTTCGTATGCGGCGTCCATTGTTTCTGAGCGGAACACAGACATTGAATCGAGGACGTTTGAATCTGAACTTCAATCAAGCGAACCGGATGAGGTCATCGTTGAAGACCGTGCATTCATTTCAGAAGGTCCTGCGTACATTCCTCTACCTGGAAAAGAGGATCAAAAAGAAACCCAATCGTTGATGAGAGAGCCAAAGACAACGTTTGTTTCAGATGGACCTGCTTACGTTCCTTTGCCCGAATTGCCTGAATTGGACGAGCCTGCCCCGCTCAGTTTGCCAGAGATGCCTGATTTGGACGATTTGCTTGAATCCGATGAAACAGTTCCATCGTTGCCGAATTTGGATGATTTGTTTTAGATTCACATGGAGAGGTTCAAATTGGTGGCTCTGGAGGTTTGAATGATGTGGAGTTCCTCATTCGATTTGCATTGTCACACGACCCACAGCGATGGCTCGCTATCGGTCGAGGAACTTGCTGATGCAATGCAACAACAATCTGTCCGTGTTTGGTCACTCACCGATCATGATACAATTGCAGGCTGGGACGAAGCAAAGGTTGCTGCGGCTCAACGTGGGATTGCGTTCGTTCCTGGTGTTGAACTCACATGCGATGTTGAATTGCCATGGGATGAGGGCATTCTTGCGTCCAATAATCGCTATCGGCCTCCGTCCTCATGGCATCTTCTTGCCTATTTCCCACATGAACCGATTGCAGAGGGTCTGAAGAAATTCGAGGAATGGCTCGCACCACTGCACGAGGATCGCGTTCCTCGGATGCTTGAGATGATCGACAAGGTCAATGCCTTTGGTATGGCGATTGATGCTGAAGATGTGATGTCTCGTGCAAAGGGCAGCGTTGGGCG
>JAAZUV010000102.1 GCA_018623995.1 Methanobacteriota archaeon | reverse complement strand
TCAACATCAAATCCCGTCGTTGAAGAATCCCTTGTTGAATCTTGGATGAGTTTTGCAGCATACAGTGTTCCTTTGCTTAGATCGCCTGGGGCATCAGCAACGAATTTGTACAACACAGTATCGTAACCATCGTCGCTGAGATACACCGTCTTGTTGTCCGGCATCACCTGTGCGTTTTCATGCGAGTATCGTCCCATCGTATAATGACGAATCAAGCCAGGATCGTTGGTGTGTGACTCCTCCATTTCTACGATGAACCCATAATCGTATGGATTCGGATACGTGCCTAGGTAGGATGCAAGTAATTGCTGACCCTGATGATAGCGATAGTTCACATTGTTCCAATCCTCAGTATCATCAAAGTACAATTCTTCAGAAAAGAGTGGTGAACCCCATGGACTCACAGTACCAAAGCAAAGAACCCAGCCTCCGTTGATGCTTGATAGATTCAACATTTGACTGCTGATCACATCCCAATGATTGGATGTTGAATCCCATTGAATCTCAATCTGACTGATTCCCGCTGGTCTATCCTCCCATGCAGTGTAAAGAAAACCGCTCGTGCCATCCTGGTTGGTCGGAATGAACGCATTGAAATCTGGCTTCTGACTGACGAGGATTTCCTCTCCATTGGCGATGGAATAGATTCCTCCAGCGAGACGGCCGTCACTCAATGTATCTCCTGCTTGCAGAAGAACCTGATATTCACCGTAACCACTTCGAATCCCGTGCCACACATCACTTGCTTGACTTGATGCCGCAAGTTCTGGGACAACATCGGGCAGATTGTTCCAATCAACCCCATTGATGACGCCGATGGTTGCATCATAATTGTCCGGATCAGGATGCATTGCATTGACAAAGAAACGACCATGCGCATCAACATACATTCCAGTTACTTCTGCTTCTGGTGGCAACATCACGATCCGAATCATTTCATTCTCTTCGGTTTGACTTTGCGCTTGGACCATCGAAGAACCTGAAATCCCAATGAGCAACCCAATCGAGATGAAAATCAACAAGGTGTTCACTCGCATGGTTGTTACTCCTCAATACGTTGCAAAAACATTGGTCAAGATTGCGTCCACTTTTCGATGAGCATTGGGAGAATTTCTCCAGCTTTCCCTTGGATGAATTCATCAAAAAAGTAGACATTTTCTGGTGGGTCAAGATTGATGCCCATGGTATGCGCACCGTGACGACGTGCCATATGTAGGAAATTTGCAGCAGGATAGACGTGGCCACTTGTGCCAATGGCAATGAAGACATCACATTCGGACAGTGCTTTCTCAATTTCAGGCATCTGCATAGGCATCTCATTGAACCAAACAATATGTGGTCGTAGTCGACCTTCGCACTTTGAACACGAAAGGAAAGTTTCCTGAAGATGTTCATCTTCCATCATCTCCTCAACATGGCTGCACACTTCGCATCGCAGTTTGGCAAGTTCTCCATGCATGTGAATCAAATTCTTTGAGCCTGCCCGTTCATGTAAGTCATCGACGTTCTGGGTCACTAAGAGGAAGTTTTGCAGGTGATTCTCGAGTGATACCAATGCCTCATGGCCTTGGTTTGGTTTGACTTCCAACAATTGTCTTCGTCGCTGCTGGTAAAAATTCCATACAAGCTGGGGATTGGCTTGCCACCCTTCGGGTGTGGCAACCTCCTCAATTCGATGATTTTCCCACAATCCATTCGAATCGCGAAAGGTTCGGATTCCAGACTCAGCACTGATACCAGCACCAGTCAAGATCACAACGTTGGTTTGTTTTGAAATCATGATTCCTCAATCGTCGTTTTTGTGTTCGAATGAAAACCCATCAAAATCTGTTTGATAAATCGGGACTGCATTGGGGTTTTCCTCAAAAGCAGGATGAATGTCTTGCTGCTGCTGGATCTGTGTTTGCTGGACTTGTGGTTGCTGGACTTGTGGCTGCGTAGGGAATTGTTGCTGAGTTGGTTGCACACCTGGAGGGATGTATTGGTGAACTGTTGTCTGGTTCGGTTGATACATCGTTCCATCAGGTTGTTGATATACGATCATTTGAGGTGCACTTTTACCTGTAGAAAGTCCAACAATCAAGAGAATGAGGCCCACTAGACAACAAACACCACCGCCACACATCGCGAACACCGGGCCGAAGAGATCATCTGCATCAACAATCACGACATCGCCTTCAGCATCGATATTGTAAGTTCCAGCATCGTAAATTTCAACATCACCAAGGTATGTGTACCCAGTAATTTCTGTTCCAGCATCACAATTTGGATAAAAATACTCAAACATGTCATCCGTCACTGAAATGGAATAACTGTAACAATCAACATCGCCTTTTGCATAAACTTCCAGCCAGCTCGATGTGCCATCGAAATTGAAAACTGTACCGTCAGTTTCCGTATCGTGCAGAATGTTATCGCTGTTGGGTTCGTAAGTTGCAATCCCTGCAACAGAAAATACAAATCCAAACAGGGCCAGAATAAGCAGAACGCCACCAGTTATGGCGAGCCCTTTGTTCATGGAAACAACTCAGCGAGATGCGAGGGTGAGGTTCTTCCACATGTCTTCTGGAACTTCCATAGCCAAGCGGAGACCACCCATTGCACCGAGTCGAACAGGGTCGTCGACAACGTGAACGTTGACATCGCCCATGTCGGAGAGTCGGCGTTCGATGAGTGCACCCAGTCCACGAATACCCGATCCGCCACCAGCGAGAACCATGTTTCGACGGAATTGGTCGTGGTATTCAGGGTTTGAATCAGCGATGAGTTGCTTAACGTTCTCGACGATTGGGTCAACAATGGATTCACAGGCACGTTGCATACAGTCTGTGATGTCGAGACTCATGGCCTTTCCTTCAATGGAGAAATCAACCATGATTGGCTCGTCAGGTGTTGAGGTCGATACGAAGGAGTACTGTTCCTTCCAGCGTCGAGCCATGTCCTTGGTGATTTGAGCTCCGTTGTACTTGGATTGGACTTCCTTGATGATTTGAGCATCAACGTAGTCTCCAGCGTATCCGGTGTGCATTTGGTCGCCTGGACCAGGGATGGTTCCGTAGACACGGCAAAGGTCCGTTGTTCCTGCGCCGATGTCGATGACGAGTGTGTGCTCAATCATGTCAAGAGCGTAAGCGACAGCGAATGGCTCGGAGATGATCATAGCAGCATTGACGCTACCTGCTGCAGCATCAAAGATGGCCGTCTTGTCGACGTGGCTGGCTTCAGCAGGTGCACCAATAACAGCGACGACACGGTCGTGCTCCTCAGGGTCTGCTAGACCGATAAGATGGGTGATGAAGTGAGCGATGAATTGTCGATCTTCAACCGTATCCTTGATGACACCAAGCTCGAGCGGGCGGAAGAGGTTCAATGCAAGTCTGTTCTTCAGAGCATCTTCTCCGAAGAGAACATCTCGCTTGAGGAAATTTCGTGCGATTGGATCTTTCGGTGTTCCAATCACAGTGAGTTCTTCTTCTTCGTGGTTTCCAGAGGAGACCATAACCGAACGGAAAGTTCCCAAATCAATTCCAATATACAATACATCTTCTGCCATAGCGTTCGCCATTCTAACGGAACACCGTCCACCTTATGAAGCATCCCTCGCTCACGTTCGCAAAAAAGGTTTGAAATTTAAGCCGGTAAAAAATCTATAGAACAATATTCAGAGCCAACTTTCGCACGGCTGACAATACCATGCTGAGTACTCTGGATAAAGTTCAGCCATTTGATTGCAATTTGGACACTCCTTCAGCGCGTTACCGCCGAAGATTTCCTGAACAAGAGCAACATGCTGTTCTTCACTCACGCCGAGCTGTTGGCGCATAACCCACATCATCTGATCCTCACTTGGCGAGATGATGCCATCTTCAAGGACCAGAGCGATGACGTTTCGATAATCATCTAAGACATTGACATCACGGAAATCAAGGATGACACCTCCTTTCTCTGCGACAATGTCTTGACCTCCTGGATCATCAACGAAGAGAACAAGCGATTCTGCTTTGAGAGCATCATCTCTCAATTCGAAGGAAATGCGGTTACCCTCCAGATTTGCATAGACCAGACGTGAAGACCGATTGATGACGTTGGTGATCGATCTGGCTGTATCCTCACTGTTGCGACCACGCTTCCATCCAGTTGGGCTTCGCTCGTTATATGCGTAAAATTCGGTCCCTCTGCCAGGGTATTCAAGACGAATCTCTTCTCCTCCGTCAAAGCCATTGGAAACAATCGTCAATGCAGCGACTTCTGTTGAAACCAAGTTGTCGTCATCGTCAAAACTAATCATGAGTGGTTTGCGATCCTCGGATGCAGCGTTGTAATGCCCTTGCATTCCACTCATCCACTTGTCCTCCAATCGCTTGAGCGATTGTTCTTGCTCAGCGGAGAGATTCGAATCGACACCAAGGACGCCTTTGAGGTCTCCTCGCTCCATTTCTGCCTTGAATTCGTTAATCAATTCTGAATCTCGGCGGTGATTCGGTGGTGGCCCACGGACTTTGCGGGAAACGTGATTTGGATCAGCCCACTCGTACGAGCATCGGCTGCATACAAGGTAACCATCCATGGTTGATGGTTGGCTTTCTCCACCACAACGGGCACAATCTCCATCCTCTTGGATGGAAAGATTGTCAGCCGCTTCCTTTCTTCCTTTGCGGATACCACCAAACCCAGCCATATTTTATCCACGGGACAGACTTTCTATGAAGGCTTCTATCCACGCGTTTAGAATTATAATAGGATGGCCTTCAGGCCGTAATGCATCATGCCATCTTGCCCATAGAGGCGTCGGACATCAAAGCGAACGCTTGCATCGATGATTGGTGCGTTGTGCTCGTCATCAGCCAACATGAAGACGCCTTTTGGACCCTCTGGGAATTGAACAAGGACCGTTGAGACGCCATCAAGAATCGGTGCTCGTCCAGAGAATTCCGAGGGTGCACCGGCTGCACTCAGTCGAGTCCAAGTCAGAATCGTTGCTGTTTCAGAGAGTTGCTCGCTTGCGGACTCGATTCTCTTGCCAGTTGCGTTGAGTTGCCGAGGCGGCCAAACGAGTTGCTCATGATCAATCTGGGCTATCAAACCAAGCCGGGATGGTGTTGCAATCGTGTGCTGTGCTTGGGAGACATATGCTCCTTGGCTTACGCCTTCGACCTCAATCTGCCATTGTTGTACAAGTTGATCTTTCATATCCTCGTCGTACGGTGTAGCGTCGAAGGATGGCCAAGTGGGTTCGTCTTGTGAGGTTGTTATTGCAACAATGTAACTGCTCTTGCTTGCATGTAGGTACAAACTTGCTTGTTCATCGATACGCCACTCCGTACTCGATTCGATGATGTCTCGAACGCTTACACTTGGTGTGAATTCCAAGAAATCCTCGAAGGTATGAAGGTTCAGTGAAGCAGCAGGTAGTTGCTTTAGGAGACCAAGTAAAATCGTCAAACGGTCCCCATCTGGGCCAGCCCAGTTTCCTCCGTATTGGCTGCAAGCGAAGTGATCTTCGCCGTCGGACAAGGTGGCTATCGGCATCATCGCTGCCTCCCAAAGACATGGACGGCACATGTTGCACCAGAACCT
>JAAZUV010000101.1 GCA_018623995.1 Methanobacteriota archaeon | reverse complement strand
CCCGCATGAATGTTATTCCACTTTCGTATTGATAGGTGCACCAGACTTGATTGACCTCGAAAAAATGCTGAATCGGTGATTTATGATTGGTTTTCATTGCTTTTCATTCATTTTCACGGTTCATTTATATCCCTTTTCAATCTTCTAATCGGGCATGAGCAATCAAACTTTGGCCGCTGTACTTGCTTTCCTAATGGTGGGTGCAGGAATTGGAGGGTATGCCCTGATGACTGAGAACTCTCCTGGCGAGGAGGGTGAACAAGATTTGCAGACCGAAGGAAATGAACAAGCGACCATCAACCTCCGTCCAAGCTTAACTCTGTTCAGCGGATTGAACAAAACTTGGGATGGGGAGCCACTCGAGATGTATGGATACATTGTCGACGAACAGCCAACATCGGTCATGGTTAGCATTGAGATCCTGCGTTCATCCGATTTCCAACCGGTTCGCAACTTCACGGTTTCACCATCGGTAAGTGGAGCATTCAAGTTCGAATCTGTGGTTACGGATGCTGCTGAATGGCTGATTCGAGCACATGCCGTCGATTCGGATGGGCTTCAAAGTGAATTCCAAACCATCAATTTCCAAATCCACGAGCCGTTGGAATACAACACAAGTGCAACGTTCTATTGGGCCATGCCAGAAGAAAACCAGACGCTCGGGACGTTGGACGTAGTTGTTCGCCACCTCTATCCTGGATCATGCACCGTGTTCTATCTTTCGAACCAAGGGACTCTCATTTCTGCCTCTGCTGTTGAGGAGGATGTTTTTCGGATCAGCCTTGATACCAGTGCTGTTGATGTCAACGGCACAATAGAAGCAACCTGCGGCCGTTTTTCGCAATCGACAGCAATCCTCTCCGTCAGCCTCCCGCTTGTTGAGGATTTAGACGTCGACGCAGATGGTGATGGCGTCATCGATCAAAGGGATGCCTGCCCCGGAACATCCGAGGGCGAACCTGTCTACGAAAATGGGTGCTCATCATCACAAATCGATAGCGATGGAGACAGTGTGATGGATGATGTTGACCTTTGCCCAAGCACCCCATCAAGCTCAGCGGTGGACCAATCGGGTTGTCCTGATTCGGACGGTGACAGCATTAACGATCTGCTCGACGGTTGTCCCGACACCCCACTTGGCGAGGCTGTAGATTCCTTTGGGTGCAGCCCATCTCAACGAGACAGTGACGCTGACGGTGTAAATGACGCAAATGACATGTGTCCAAACACCCCGTCAAACACGGCAGTGCGCGAGGATGGTTGTGAGCATGAGTGTGGGGAATTGGATACGCTTGAAAACGCTGATTTTACACCCTGCGACTGGGCAGATGCAACTCACAGCAAAGGAGCAGTCGAAAACTACGAAGAAGTATTCCATGACTCAGTGAAACGGTTGGACATTGTTGTTTCTTCATCAAGATGGAACACCATGCTGGACAACATGACCGAACTGTACGGTGAGCGTAGCTCATCCAGCGGTGGTCCTGGCGGTGGCGGTCCTGGTGGTGGTGGACCTGGCGGCGGTGGACCCGGCGGCGGCGGGTTATCGGATGTTGAGGATGAGCCAATCATGGTACCCGCCAATGTTGTTTACAACGACACATCTTGGTATCGAGTCGGTCTGAGATTCAAAGGGCATTCAACACTCCAAGGAGCGTGGAATTCTGGAGTGGACAAGTTCTCTTTCAAGTTGGATTTTGATGAGTTTGAAGATGAATACCCGCAAATAGACAATCAACGCTTCTATGGATTCAAAAAATTCTCATTGAAGAACAATTACGCTGATGATTCTATGATGAGGGACAAGATCAGCGCCGATCTCTTCCGTGAATTTGGTGTGGCATCGTCCCATACGGCTTTCTACACCTTGTACGTTGATTTCGGAAACGGTCCAACTTATTTTGGCTTGTACACTTTGGTTGAGGAAGTTGATGACAGCGTTATTGAGAACCAATTCGTCGATGACAATGGTAACCTGTACAAACCGGACGGCGATGCAGCATCTTTTGCCCTCGGCACTTTTGATGAAACCGAGTTTGGGAAGAAGAACAATGATGAAGAGAACAACTACAGCGATGTCCTCGATCTTTACAACGCCATTCACGATTCGAACAGAACAACGGATCCTGCCGCATGGCGCGCTAACCTCGAATCGGTCTTCGATGTCGAAGTGTTCCTGAAGTATCTTGCAGTGAACGGAGTTATCCAAAATTGGGATACATACGGGCGCATGACGCACAACTATTACCTTTACAACAACCCTGAAACTGGGTTGTTGACGTGGATTCCTTGGGACAACAACGAAGCACTTCAGTCTGGAAAACAAGGTGGTGCACATGCCCTGGACTTCTCAACGCTAAGTGATTCCAATTGGCCTCTTATCAGTTACATATACAACGATGCGGTGTACCAAACTCAATACGATCTCTACCTACAAGACTTCATTGAGAACCATTTCAATGAACAGACAATGGAAGTTCGGTACAATGCAATGAAGGCGCTCATAGAGGCTGCTGCAACATCCGAGCAATCAGGTTACACTTACCTCAGTTCAACTTCTGATTTCTACAATGAGGTGACGACACTCATCAACCACGCCTCTTCTCGAGAAGATGCCGTTGAAGCATATTTGGGAGTGGCTTGACATTTCACTCTTCAGTGCTTTCTCGACGGCCACGGAAGAGCAAATTCTTGCTCGTTCCTTGCAAAACCGTGTCGATTCAAAGTTCATTTGCAAGGTTGATTTGCTCGAAGATATTGTTTCTCAATGGTCTGAAGGTTATGCTGTCATACGTGTACGAGGCAATGCAGAAACGCTCTATGAGAGTCAATATTTCGACACATCATCCCACGACAACCTGGCGGATCACATGCGGGGCAGAAGACCACGCCGTAAGGTTCGAGTTCGCACCTATCAAGACAGGAATCTGACTTATCTCGAAGTCAAAGAGAAGCGATCAAATGAGACCACCAACAAATCCCGTGTATTTTTGAATCCTTCCGGAGAAATTCCTTCCCCATCCTTTGTGAGAGAAGCATTGTCCGAGCATGGGTTTGGAGAACTTCAACCAAGCATGAAAATTTCATTCACCCGAACCACACTCATTGGCATTGATTATGACGAGCGGATCACGATTGACACAAACTTAGTTTTCGAGGATGGAAAACGATTGGTGAGTTTGCCAAACTTGGTGATTTTTGAGTTAAAACAACCAAAATACGCATCAAACACTCCTACGATGTCGACGTTGAACAGACGTTCCGAGCGTTTGCAGGTGAGCAAGTACATCACCGGGGCTCAGTTGCTTTGGCCAGAACGACGTTGGCATCGTAAGAAACCAATTCTCAGACAAATCCAGAGGTGCATGCAATGATGATAATCCAGAACTTACAACCGGAATACCTTGCAATCAACTTGTTCTTTACAGCAATCCTCGTTTTCGGTGTGTACGCAAGAGCGAACAAACAAGATGAATATGCCTTCACATACATCATATACAATTTAACAACATACCTGCTGTCTCATTACCTCATTTCTATGATTCAAATCGTTGGTGCTGAGGTTGGAGCTGAAGCATTCCTTCTTGGCTTGTTCGCATTGTTTGGTATGATTAGATATCGAACCACACCTATTCCTGTCTATAACCTCACATTTTTATTCTTAGCTATCGGGATGGGGCTGGCTAATGCTGTTATGCAAACTGCAGTTGGGATTCCGGAAATTGTTATCATCAACATGCTCATGGTTGGAATTGCATTCATCTCAGATTTGATCACAACAAATTCCGAAGGTCGAACTGTGAAAATCAACTATGACAACCTTGAATTTGTCAAGGGTGATAGTGCCTCACTCATTCAAGACCTGGAGTTTCGGACAGGTTTGTCAATTGAAAGTGTTGAAGTTTTGAGCGTGGATTTACTCAGAGACACTGCCACTCTAAGGATCTTCAAACTGGATGAAGCCAAGGTACGATGAGTAGAATAAGCAGTAGGAATTCGTATGGACAATGGTACAGAACAATCTGGGCTCTGCATCATTAATGTTTTCCACCAGAATCACGCTCTTTCTTGTGATTTTTCTCCTCGCTCTTCTGGTCTCGATACCTTTTGTTCTCAACGCACCGGGAGCAGAAGGATTGTACTTTTACGTCGTATATTCGTTGATCTTAACCAGTGTTGGTGTTTTGTTGGGCACGACGTTGATGGTTCTGCGAGTACAACGTTCGGGAATTTTGGATGGGGTGCATGAAGCCATGGTAGTCTCACCTCCTCTTGTTCAGAATGTGGAATTAACCTCCACGACAGTGTCAGAATCATCGATTGATGCCAGGAATTGGAACGAAGATGAGCGGTGGGTCTTGTTGTACCTCAAAGAGAACGGCGGATATTGTTTCCAGTCTGCACTTTCCAAAGACTCTACCTTCTCAAATCCAAAAGTCAGTCGATTGGTTGCGAAACTGTGCCAGAAAAACGCAGTATCGAAAACTCGGGATGGCATGGGCAACCGCTTGGTGCTGAATGAGGAGGTGATCCTTTGATGAATGAGAAAGGGTCAAGAAACCTCCTAATCGGATTCTATGTCATTGCAATTTTGGTCTTCACTTCTTCAACCTACGCATTGATAGAGGGACCTCGCCAAGGTCCGCATGAGCGGCCCCCGCCGCCTCCTGACAACGAGGAATCTACATTAGGGAATCCAACCAACAATTCTACTGAGATTGAGAACGAATCTGATGCGCATCGTCCCTCACCCCCAGGTGGAAGAGAGAAACCACCCATTCCACGGAATGTTGGATTGATTGCAACCACTGTTTTCTCGGCAGCATCAGTGGTTTTGATTCATTCTCGCTCAAGGCGAACCGTGCAATCTTTACCTACAAGTGAGTATGCGTTCATGCTCATCGCTATGTTGACGTGTGGTTTGATTGGTTTGCTTCCGGTGCTCATGCAATTAGGTGAATTCGACCAATTCAACACGATGAACACACTGAGTCAGGTATTGGGAGCTACAATCGTTCTTGTCCCCACCCTCGCCATTGGATACCTCATTGGTAGGCTCAAAGAATTTAGGACATTACCCGTCCAAAAACACGAGGATGAATGATCTCTAAACACTCCAAAACTTGAGGGTGTCAAACATCACATGCCGCACGGTGGAATTGAACAGCGAAGCATTGAGAAGGATAGCACAATGCCTCGAAGCAACAATTGCCGTCAAGTTCACACCCGATTATCTTCAATGATAAATCTACAAACCGGTCTTTTGTACATAACCCTCGTCCTTGATGATACCTACGATGGCTGGTATCAAGGCCGCTCTCCGAGTTCTTGGTTGAGAATTTTCAAGGCCATGTCGTACCGTTGGGCGCGGATGAGTGAGGCTAAAGCGACGAGGATTTCTTGATGCTCTGAAGCAGGGGCGACTCCCCAGCGTCCACTCCCCCTTTTTGACCTCGCAGTGTGCGGGTTTTGCCGTCAAAAAACGCGACGCTGCAGCGTCTGAACCCCCTAGGGGGATGTTAGGATTCTAGATTTTCTATTCAAGATCTTCAAGGACAAATTCTGAGACCCCATCATCGAGTTCTTCATATTCGTGCCAGTCGACTTCTGTCCATTCCATGGCTTCTATCATTCTGAACT
>JAAZUV010000100.1 GCA_018623995.1 Methanobacteriota archaeon | reverse complement strand
GTGCGACAAGCTGCGCCACAACCAGAAGATTTGGAAAAAGAGGCACTTGAGAAGGGATTCTCCATCGACTCATGGTGGATGGGACGCACCTCTTACGCTCCTACCACTGACCCGAGCGACTGGATTCTCACTGCGCCAGGTCCTACCACGTGGAACGAGAATCAGTATCTTCCACATGGTGATGGTACTCCCCTTCCAGAACACCCAGCGAATGTTGGAACGCCTCGTCCTGCAACCGTCTCAACGTATGGAATTACCATGATTCTCTTTGTTGTTGGTGTCTGCATCGGCGCATGGTGGGCTGTGGAAAATTCTACTCCGGAAGAAGACCTCTCGTTCTTGCCTTATGTTGCACTCGGCGTTGGCGTCATTTGGACATTAATTGGCTACTTCCAATACAAGATGCAACGACAGATGGCTGATACACCAACAAGCCTCGTTCGTTCAGTTGCTGTTGGAAATCCAGAACTTGTTGGCCAAGTACGACCATCGAAGTCTGGTGTGTTGAGAGTTGTTGTCGATGGTCATCCAAACCGAGTAATTCCAAACTGTGTCCATTTCCATTGGTCCTATGAAGTAAAGATTCGCGAACAGTACACCGATAGCGAAGGGAAAACTCAAACCAGAGAATACTGGAAGACCATCCGAGAAGATCATGGCGGTGTTCCTTTCATTCTCAACGATGGAACTGGTGGTATTCTGGTCAAGCCAACGACGTTCAAGCGAACGGACATGGGACAGTATCTCAAGCGCTGGGAATCCAACCATGCAGATTCTCTCAAGAAGGAATTCGGAATGGAGTTTGCAGCACGCTTGTTCACTGGAGGTAACATCATCAAGCACCGCTGGACAGTTCATGCACTCCGAGTTGGAAACCCAGTGTACCTTGTAGGCACAACACGAAGCCGCCCACAAGAAGAACTCCAAAACGAAGGTCTCGATGGTACACTGCAAAACACGTTGCTCGAAGTTGTTGGTGAAGATGCACCAGGTGTCAAAGCAACACTTCAGCGTGGCACTGAACTTGCGAATCTAGGACGCATGCGATCATCGTTCGAAGTCATGATGATTCCGTTGTGTCTAACCATTGGTGGCCTCATCATCTCGTTGATGAACCTCTGAGCGTGGAAGCGCATCCTTCTTGACCCGAATTGAATTCGGAGAATCATGGCAGAAGATGTCGTATTGGTTGGAGGGGCGAGAACCCCTTTTTGTGAATGGGTTGGTGGAAAGCGAGGCGATGGGAAACCTGGTGGCCTCCTCAAAACGGTGAGTGCCCAAGAATTGGGCTCAATCGCCATCAAGGGTGCATTGGAAAAGACCAACACTGCTCCCGAAAGTGTCGATCACGTTGTTATGGGCTATGCGCTTCAAACATGTTCTCAATCCATTTATGGCGCTCGACATGCAGGGCTCAAAGCAGGTATTCCTCAGGAAGTTCCTATGCTCACACTTTCTCGAATCTGTGGTTCTGGAATTCAATCCATCGTCACAGGTGCTCAAATGATCATGCTCGATGAGGCATCAACTGTTGTCGCAGGTGGCATGGAGAATCTTTCACAAGCTCCGCACGTACTTCGTGGAGCGCGAGATGGTTGGAAACTTGGTCGTTCACCACCAGTTGAGGACTACATGATGACCAACCTTCAGGATATGACCTGTGGTAAGTTCATGGCACAGACAAGTGACGAGATTTGTGCACGAAAAGGCGTCACTCGTGAGGAAACGGATGCGTTTGCTGCTCGTTCCCACCAACGTACACTTGCATCGATCGAGAACGGTGTATTTGACGATGAAATCGTTGATGTTGTCATCAAGTCCCGTCGTGGTGACAAAGTCATCACTGCAAAGGATGAGGACCACGTCGTTCGCGACACCTCTCCTGAGTCGCTTTCGAAACTACCAACTGCTTTTGGCCCTGATTCTTTGGTTACTGCAGGTAACGCTTCTGGAATTGTCGATGGTGCAGCAGCTGTCGTCATCAAGTCAGCATCACAAGCAGAAGCAGATGGAGACGAACCTCTCGCTCGCATCGTAGGTTGGGGCATCGTAGGTCTTGAACCTGCAATCATGGCCTATGGGCCTGTTCCCGCCTCCAGAAAGGCCCTTGAAAGAACGGGCCTCTCCATTGAGGAGATCGATCGATGGGAGATCAACGAAGCATTCGCAGGTCAAGCTGTTGCTTGTGTCAAGGAACTTGGTCTTGATGAAGACAAGGTCAACGTCAACGGTGGAGCAGTTGGACTAGGACATCCACTTGCTGCAACAGGTACACGCTTGACACTCACGCTTGCACATGAATTGAAGCGGTCTGGTGGCAAGTACGGTATTGCAACAGCCTGCATCGGTGGTGGCCAAGGTATTGCCATCGTCATCGAAGCACTCTGATTAGCATGGCATTGCTCAATCTATGGTCGCTTGGTCACTTTGTACAGTGGTCCCTTGTTGGTCGCTTCATATTGACAAATTGGTACGTATTCCTCTTTTTATCGATTGGATGGGAGCTCATTGAATTGGTGCTACCTTACGAATTTGCCAAGGAAACCATCGACAACAAAATCTCTGATGTGATCGTAAATATTGCAGGCTTTTGGATTGGGAATCGAATCAGAATCGATTCTATGCTTTCCTCAAGAACATCGTAACTGATTTCTCTGAATGATGAAGAACTCCAACTTCCTCGAATCCAAATCGGTGATGGAATCGCATTGAGCCTGGATTCGGTGGTTCTCGATTAACTTCAGCAGCAACAGGTACGCTATGTTGTTTTGAATACGAAACAACATGATTGTACAATGCAGAACCAACTCCTTTGTTCCTATGTTCTTCCGAAACAGCGATACGATCAACGTAAACAAAAGATGTATAATGCTCATTGAACCATGCATAATTCAGGCTTCCATACGCTGTTTTTGGTGGTAAGCAAATGACGAATCCAAGCAATACGTCTTGGTCATACGCTCCGACAGATAGTGAGGAGAATCCCAGTAATTTTGCGATTCCCTCTTTCGAAACCTTACCAGTTCCGGGTAGGCCTTGCTCATTGATGGCCCACATTGCATCAATATCTGAAGTTGACAACGCAATGATGTCCATATTCAAACTTCAACAGTGGTGGTTAATGGATGAAGCGGTCCCAATCAGTACGAAAAATTAGAGGAACTTCGAATCGTAGTGAACTTCGAGCTTTCGCGGTATGATGTCTTTTTCGATCAGTGCACGAATGGCTGCAGTCTCCATTCGAGCACCACGAATCGTTGTTACAAACGGGATGTTCAACTCAACAGCAAGACGTCGCATCATATTCCCATCACGAACGGCTCCTCCAGAGACAGTAGGCACGTTGACGATGAAGGAGATATCACCGCGACGCATCAAGTCAAGTGCATCAGGATGCTTTCTTTCATTGATTCTATAGACAGTGGTTACTTCAACATTTGAAGACCTCAAAACGTCTGCTGTTCCTGGTGTTGCGAACAAGGTAAAACCGAGATCGCACAACTCTTCAGCGATTGGGACGAGTGCGTCTTTATCTTCGTCTCGAACGGTCAGGTAAACACCACCTGAACTTGCAACAGGCACTTCTGTAGCCAGCCTTGCCTTGAGATAAGCTACGTCTGCAGAAGTATCCGAACCGTAGACTTCTCCAGTTGATTTCATCTCAGGACCCGGTGCTGGATCGAGTCCACGCAACTTGATGAATGGGAACACGGGGGCTTTAACACAAATTTGACCTGAGGTTCGCTTAGGAATCGTTTGTTCAGAAAGAGGTATTCCTATCGTAACGTTGGCTGCAATCTTGGCTAATGGGAGTCCTGAGGATTTTGCAACAAATGGAACGGTTCTTGAGGACCGTGGATTCACCTCAAGCACGTACAAATCATCACCTTGTATGGCGAACTGGATATTGAAGCAACCCTTGATATTGAGTCCTAAACCAATGGTCTTTGTTTGCTCCGCCACGCGTGTAAGCATTTCTTCACTAATGTTTTGAGCAGGTATGAAACAGGTCGAATCTCCTGAATGAATGCCTGCTTCTTCAAGGTGCTCCATGATGGCTCCAACGAGAACTTCTTTGCCATCACCAGCGGCGTCGACATCGAGTTCTGTTGCATGACCAAGGTATTCATCGACCAGCAATGGCTTGTCTGGTGCAAGGTATGCCTCTTTGAGATACGCTTCCAATTGTGTTTCATTGGAGAGGATCTCCATACCTCGACCACCGAGGACGTAGGATGGTCGAATCAGAACTGGGAATCCTATATCCTCCACGGCATTTCGAATGTCGTCAGCTGTTGTACCTGTTGCGCCATTCGGCATACGCAAGCCGTGTTTCTTGGCAAATGCTTCGAAACGTTCCCGATCACTGGCTTCATCGATACCATCGACACTCGTACCAAGAATCTGTACATCTGCACCTTTCGATGCTAGGTGAATAAGTCGCTTTTCGATGGGCTGTGCGAGGTTGATGGCTGTTTGTCCACCGAATTGCAGGAGGATTCCGTGGGCTTTCTCACGCAAGAGAATCTCTGAAACACATTCGCTGGTTAATGGATCGAAGTACAGTCGGTCGGATGTATCAAAGTCCGTGGAGACCGTTTCAGGATTGTTGTTGATAAGAACTGCATCCATTCCAGCAGAACGGATGGCCATGACTGCATGCACACAGCCATAGTCGAATTCAATTCCCTGACCAATTCGAATCGGTCCTGAACCAATCGCAACCATACGTTGTTTGTCTCGCTTATCCAAATTCGGAACATGGTCAATGCCATCGTCTTGGAAGGGTTCGTAGGTCGAGTAGTAGTACGGTGTCTTTGCAGCGAATTCAGCAGCACAAGAATCGACCATACGATAGCGTGGATGCACCTTCAATTCGTGACGTCGATGCATGACTGTTTCTTCGTTGCAATCGCTTGGTAGTGCCTTCCAACCTGTTGGCTTGAAACCGTTGAGGGCGTCAGCAATGTGGGAATCGCTGAATCCATGCGATTTGTACTCGATCATTGTTTTTCGATCAAGTGAACCCGGTCGTATACCCATATCTACCAGACTGGATTCCATTTGTGCGATATGCTCGAAACGTTGCAGGAACCATCGCGTGATTCGAGTGATTTCGTGGACTCGCTCGATGCTCCATCCTCGTCGGAAGGCTTCCAAGAGTGCGCCCATGCGACGATCGGTTGCCGTTTGGAGCCAATCGACAAGAACACTGTCTGGTAGTTGTTCGTGAGCACGTTCGGCCATGCCTTCACCTTCGGACTCATCGGCGCGTGTCAACGGGCGTGGATATGGGCAACCTTGTTCGAGGGATGCCCACGCTTTGAGGAATGCTTCTTCGAAATTCCTGCCGATGGCCATGACTTCACCGGTTGATTTCATGGAAGTACCAAGCGTTCTGTCTGCGGTTCTAAATTTGTCAAACGGCCATCGAGGAATCTTGACGACGACGTAATCGAGTGTTGGTTCAAATGCTGCCGTCGTTCCCTCTCCTGTAATTGGATTTGGTAGTTCGTCGAGTGTGTAGCCAACTGCGATTTTTGCTGCCATTCGAGCGATTGGGTAGCCCGTGGCCTTTGAAGCAAGAGCAGAGGAACGACTTACACGTGGATTGACTTCAATGACGCGAATTTCGCCAGTGAATTGGTTGAATGTAAACTGAAGGTTG
>JAAZUV010000099.1 GCA_018623995.1 Methanobacteriota archaeon | reverse complement strand
GATCAATCTAAATTCTCCGAGCACTTCATTGTGCTGAATGGAAAGATGGTTTCTAGATATTTTTTCCAAACCTGCAAAATCACCATACATCTTCATAAATTCTACTCTACCCAATTCTCGTACCCAAATACCCGGAATGTATGAGTCTCCGCCAAAGTCGAGTTTGACTTTTGCAACTTTTCCTTGTAAGGATTGAGGGCCATCTAATACTTCTATCGAAAACCACTTACCTGACATACTTAAACTACGCTTAGTCAAGTATAAAAGAAAAACTCAGCAAAGGGTCAATGCACAAATGCATTGATTCGTTTTGACCTCATCAAAGGGTTCGCAGTGGGTCTTGTCAGTCGCTGCCCTTTGCTTACCCGTCAGAGCAAAGGGGCCCCCTCTGATCAGAAGTTATCAAATCAAATGCTATGCATTGGAAAAGACATATAGATATCCGATAATTTCAGTTTCTACAAACTAATGGAATTAGGCAGAAACCGTCTAATTTTCTCCTTAATTGATTAATGCGTAATTAGATTAAAGAAACATCGTATTTACCGTTAACTGGTTGTGCTATAATTAGACTCACAGAGAAATTGAAGAAAGTAAATAGAGAGGAACTCGTAAAAAAAATTTCTTTGATTTTCATATTTGTCACATTCATAACGGTTTTAGTCATAAGCAAGGGTGAAACTTACTTGAGTTATACTGATAATGGTAGCCCATGTGAAGATTATGACTACAGGCAACTAAACAAAGCCCAATGCGAAAATTGGAATGAGCCAACGGTAGTGAGTAATATCTTGTATGACGAAAATGGCGATATAGATTTAATTGTGGTATTTTTATTTTGGATTAGCCTTTCATCAATTATGGTCGTTATCGTATTCCAAAAATTGACCTCTGAACATGTTCTCTCTGGTAAATGCATGGCCAAAAAAAAGAGCGGAGAGGGTTATTGTTCCAAAGATCAATTACCAGGGAAATTGTATTGTAAGATACATCTTGAAGAGAATCGGTTTAGAATTAAAAAACAAAATTAGTTTTTCCTTTACAAACAAAATCGGATATGATCAATGGGTATGTCCGAATACCCATTGCTCAGGTATTGACAAATCAAAGGGCCTGCAGTGGGTCTTGTTAGACGCTACCGACTGACAAGAGGGCAAAACGAAACAAAAAATTAGAGAATTAATCGAGATCTAGGAAGATTGGTTCTGATGAATCATCGGTTGTATAATCGCCAACTTGTCCGTTGACATTTCTTCCCCAACATGATACGGATTTATCTTCAAAAACGACGCATGTATGGAAATTCCCGATGAATAATTTCTCAGGTTTTGCAACTCCATCTAAGCCAGAAACGGACACAGGAGTCGCCTCATGATTTGAAGGCGTATTGCCCAACTGCCCGTAGGTGTTATTGCCCCAGCAAACAATCTCCCAATCGTCTAAAATTGCGCAAGAATGATGTGTTCCAGCGGACACTTGCAAAGCGGTTCTGTTGTTTCCGAAATCGATGACTGTACGTTCAGTAAGCGGATCGGTTGCTGACTGAGTATAACCTAGTCCACGTTGTCCAAAATCATTCCTTCCCCAACACATCACTGATCCGTTTTCCAGCAGTGCACAAGTGTGGTATCCACCAACAGACACGTCAGTGACATTGGTTCCAGAGTGAGGAATATGGGTAGGTGAGGAAATGTGTTGGTTATTCCCTGTAATGCCTTTCATCGCTTTGTATCCCCAACAATAGAGTTCTCCATCCGTTGTAACTGCACATGTTGCATGGCCGCCAGCCCTAACCAGTGATGCATTACTACCGGGACCGAATTCTGGGATTGAGTATGGTGTTGATACGCCAAGATTACCATCGATTTCTCCATTTCCAATTTGGCCGAATTCATTGCTTCCCCAGCAAGAGATAGAGTCGTCTGAAAGCACAGCGCATGTGTGATAGTAGCCTGATGATAACAAGGCTGCATCCAATCCAGCTCCAAACCCAAGAGTTGGAGAGGGGACATATCTGTCGTCGTAGGTTCCATCTCCAAGAGTTCCTGCTTGGTTGTAACCCCAGCATGCTACGCTTCCATCATCTAAAATCGCACAGTTGTGGAAACCTCCTGCGGACAATTGTGTTGCGGTGTGACCTCCATACAAGGTCACATCAACCGGATTAACGCCTCCAGAAGCGTTTGTGTAACCAACTCCAATTTGGCCGTAGTAGTTGTTACCCCAGCACATCACGGTGCCATCCTCTCGAAGCATACAGGTGTGCCAACCCCCTCCAGTTAGTTGGTCGACGGTTGAGGTTTGATTATCGCAATCTACAGGATTGCAACAATCTTCAGGATTGCAAAATCCATTATCGCCCGGTTCACCATGACAAACATATGCAGTGTTGTCAATTTCATCATCACTTAACTTCTGATCGCTGTCGAAATCAATTCCAGTGTCAATTCGAACTCCACCAAAAGCACAATTCTCCCCGGGCGCCTCATCAGTCATTTTGATCAGCGAATTTGAGCCGTTGACAAAACTATCAGCCCTTGTAGAATCTTCTTCTTGTGAGGATAAACAGCCAGACATAGGTGCAAGAATGAAAAGCATACTCACAAACAACAATCGGAACTTCATACATACTGAAGAGAGACCCAATTGAATAAATCATTCCCCTAAACAATCGATTTCGGGTAAGTTCAGAGGGTCGAACCGATTACCCATTGCTTCAGTAACGAACCTTTTGTCGAGTGATGGTTCTCCAAATGCGTTGCAATGGATCGTAGTATCGATCGACAACACGTTCCTTCAACTGAATGATGGCATCATCGGTGATTTGGATTCCTGCAGGACAGACTTCCGTACAGCATCGTGTAATGTTGCAGTATTCGATTCCGAATTCCTTCTTGATTTCAGGAATGCGATCTTCGGTATCGAGTGGATGCATTTCGTATTGTGCAAGACGCACAAGGTTTCGAGGACCTGCAAATCCATCAAACATCTCATGATCACGTAGAACGTGACACGTGTTGACACAGAGGAAACACTCGATGCACTCACGGAAGTGCTGCACGCGGTCAGCTTCCATTTGGTTGAATTCCCAATCCATGGTTTCTGGACCGTTAATTGGAGCAATGCGTTGAGCAACATCGTAGTTCCATGAAACATCCGTGACCAAGTCCTTGATGTGTGGGAACGCCTTCATCGGACGAATTTCGATTGGCTTACCTTCTGGTGTTTCTGCAACAACATCGCTCATTCGAGTCATGCACATCAAGCGTGGGCGACCGTTGATTTCTGCTGAACAGGAACCGCACTTACCAGCCTTACAGTTCCAACGAACGGCCATGTCAGGCTCTTGTTCGTGTTGAATGCGATGCATGCAATCGAGAACGACCATGCCTTCATCGAGTGTGATTTCGTATTCCTCAAGATTGGTTTCTCCGTCTTCTCCACGAGCGACTTTGAACGCTTGCTTTCTTCCTTTCAATGACATTACTTGCCACCTCCTTGTTCCTTGGCACGCTCAGCAATCATGGCTTTGACCTCCTTGATTGCATCTTGAAGATCGTCTCGCATTTCTTCAACAGGTTCCTGTCGAATCTTGATTTCACCATCTTCCATCCAGATGATGTTGAGGGTCTTGCCCCAGTATTCATCCTCAGGTGTTGGCATATCTTCACGAGTGTGGCCTCCACGGCTTTCTTCTCGAGTAAGAGCAGCGAGTGCACAAGCACGAGAAACGTCGGCCATGTTGATGAGATCGAGTGCTTGGTGCCATCCCGAGTTGTAGCGTCGACTTTTACCTGGGAAGGATTCCATTGCACGTTCTTTGAACGCAGTGAGGTCATCAAGTGCTTCCTCAAGTTCGTTCTTGGTTCGAATGATTCCAACCTTGTGTTGCATCATTTCACGCATTTCATCGTAGATGAGTCCAGGGTTCTCGCCACCTTCTCGAGCGAGTGGTGCAATCATGTCTTCGATCGCCTTCATCACTTGGGCATCATCAATGCCCGGTTGTGCAAGATCGGTGGCTCGCTTAGCAGCATATTCTCCAGCACGCTTTCCAAACGTAATCAAATCGGAGAGTGAGTTGCCACCAAGTCGGTTGGCGCCGTGAAGTCCAGATGCGGCTTCACCGCATGCGTAGAGGCCAGGTACCGTTGTTTCTTGCGATTCAGCATCAACACGAATACCGCCCATGATGTAGTGCGCTGTTGGGCCAACTTCCATAGCGTCCTTGGTGATGTCAACACCAGCCAATTCCATGAACTGGTGGTACATGGATGGAAGTTTCTTCTTGATGGCTTCCTCACCACGATGTGAGATGTCGAGGAAAGCTCCGCCGTGAGGAGAGCCTCGACCAGCCTCAACTTCAGCCTTGATGGCTTTGGCAACAACGTCACGGGTCAAGAGTTCAGGAGGTCGTCGAACGGTTGCGAGTTTTCCGCTTACGACTTCTTCGACCCATTGGTCGGCTTCTTCAATCGTTTCTGCGTGATCGCCCTGGAACATCTCAGGAACGTAGTTGAACATGAAGCGATCTCCGTCGCTGTTGGTTAGTCGACCACCTTCACCACGAACACCCTCTGTTACGAGAATACCACGGACGGATGGAGGCCATACCATTCCAGTGGGGTGGAACTGAACGAATTCCATGTCACGAAGTTCAGCACCTGCCCACAGAGCGAGAGCGTGACCGTCGCCTGTGTATTCCCAGGAACCGGAACAAACGCTCCAGCATCGTGTGCTTCCGCCAGTTGCAAGAACAACCGACTTTGCAGAGAAAGCGTGGAAGTCACCATCGACACGGGTGTAGGCAACACAGCCAGTAACACGATCGCCTTCCTTCAGGAGGTGACGAACGGTGTATTCCATGAAGATGTCAATGCCTTCGTGAATACCTCGCTCTTGGAGTGTACGGATGATTTCGAGACCAGTAGCGTCACCAACGTGGGCAAGACGTGGGAAAGTGTGACCGCCGAAGTTGCGCTGGTTGATCAAGAGTTTCGGTGTTCGATCGAAGACAGCGCCCCATTGTTCGAGTTCTCGAACGCGATCAGGTGCTTCCTTGGCATGGAATTCAGCCATGCGCCAGTCGGCAAGCCACTTGCTTCCCTTCATGGTGTCATGGAAGTGCACCTTCCAACTGTCGCGGGGATCGGCGTTCTGAAGAGCTGCAGCACAACCACCTTCGGCCATCACGGTGTGAGCCTTGCCGAGAAGAGACTTGGTGATGATAGCGGTCTTGGCACCGCTTCGTGCAGCTTCAATAGCAGCACGTAGGCCAGCGCCACCAGCGCCGATAACAACAACATCGTATTCGTGTTTGGTGTATGTTTCAGTCATCTTGTTCACCCTACCAAAACAAAGGCCATGTCACTGATGTGCCCTTTTGCGACGGCGATGGTCCAGAGGTCGCCAAGGAAGACAAAGCCAAGGCTTGTCCAGAACCAGAATCCGTGTGAACGGTTGAACACACTGATTCGCTTGAAGAGACGACCACGGAAAGCAGAGATTCCACTGACCCATCGGTCGAGACTGCCACCAGCAAGGTGGCGAAGAGCGTGGCATGAGGTCACGTACATGGTCAAGAGGAACGCCTCAGTCGCCATGATGAAGGTTCCAAACGAGAAGCCCCAGCCTGTATCAAAGTGCAAGGTGTGGGTTACATCCCACCACTTGATGACAATGATGATCAT
>JAAZUV010000098.1 GCA_018623995.1 Methanobacteriota archaeon | reverse complement strand
TGGAACGCCTCAGCAACCATCCAAATCTGGTATTGACACATCCTTCCTTGATGACTTGCTGTGATACCGTGATGCTCAAGGCATAGTGTGCCAAGGACAGGCCATGAGCGAGGTGAACCCGAGTCCTCGTTCTTCTGTGTTCACAACCATGAGATTCTCTCAAGAGCGTGGACTGTTCTTATTCGACCATCACCTCGCACGTATGCTTGACCATGCAGCAAAATTGAGGATTGATGAGAGCAATATCAAACGGGAATCGTTCGTTGAACTTCTTCAAATGAATCCTCCACAGATATCCCAAGGCCTGGTTCGCATCGAATGTTCAAAAGACTCTGAACTCAATGTTGCATATCGGCCATTCACAATTGAGAACGAAGCAATCGATGCCATAACGGTTCCAAGCCCAGTTTGGCCTCCACGTGTTGCGGGAACAAAGCACGGTGCGTGGGGAGCATACATCGAAGCTCGAAATGATGCTGAACAAAGAGGAGCTGATTTAGCGCTCATGGTCCACGACTACTCCATCGTTGATGGTGATCGATGTACACCTCTTGTCTTGGATGAGGATGGAGTGGTTTGGGTGAGTCATGCAAACAGTTCCGTCTCATCGATTACACTCAAGGCGATTCATGACTCAATTCTTGAAGCAGGATTCCATCTTCAACAAGGCAACTTGAACGAACGACTCGTTGCACGATGTGTTGAAGCAGTTGCTGTTGGTAGCGGAGTTGGTGTTTTGAAAATCGACTCCATTGACAATGAACCAATTGGTGATGGGAGCACTCGCTTGTTCGATATGTGTGTCAATATCCTTGACGATAACTACAACAATCCTGACAATTGGGAGGAGGTTTGGAGTCATGTTGCTTGAACAAATCCGTCATCACCTGATCGAACAAGGCCTTCTTGGAGAGAAGGCAGGTCAACATGGCGGACCCGACGAAGTTATGTTGGTCTCAGCAGGCCCAACCAGCCACCTTTCGCAGTTTTCATTGCTGTGCGGACCACCGGCTCGACGCGTTGTTATCCGACAACCTTCAACAGATATTGTCGAGGCTGTGAAGAAACACTCTCCTCTTTCTGGGGAAACCAAATTGGTCGATTCTGCCCCGTTTCTGTTTGAACGGGAGACTTGGGACGGAACTCAGTGGAAGTTGGATGCTTCAGCAACAACTGCATCCCTAGCAGATGGTTTGAGACAGTTGTGTTCGAAAAGCGATTCGGGCTTTCGAGGAACCTTTCCCGAATCGATACCTTTTGTCGGTCCATTTTGGACTGGAGCCCTCTCTTATGATTTATTGCAACTCACCCAGCCAATCCGACTACAACATCTTCCACAGGAGGGTGAGTTATTGTGTGTGTTGTGGGAAATCCATCACTGCATCGTTCACCAGAAGCGTTCCGATTCTCTCGTTGTTCTTTCAACAGATACTGGCTGGGAAGCGAACGTTCGAGATGCCCTTGAAAGGGATCTACTGGAGTATCCCTCTCCAACTGTTCGTCTAAGTCACAAGCCCACCTCGACGTGCACGGATGAAGAGCATGAAGAAATCGTTCGCAGAGTCCATTCTGCAATCGTTGATGGTCAGTTGTACCAACTGAACTTTGGCCGTACCTGGGAAGGTGAAATACAATCCGAACCTTGGACGGTCTTCTCTCACTCCATTGCTTCGAATCCTGCACCATATTCTGGTTTTGTACATATGAAAGATGAGGGTTTCTCACTCGTATCTGCATCACCTGAATCACTCCTTACTACAAACGATGGGATCATCACGACTGCACCAATCAAAGGGACTGCCCCTCGAGGAGCATCGGATGCTGAAGAATTGCTCCTGCGCGAAGACATGATTTCGGATCGCAAGGAGCGCGCCGAACATCGAATGTTGGTTGATTTGATGCGGAACGATGTTGGCCGGATTTCCAAACCAAACCAGGTCTGGGTGGACCGATTTGATGTCGAAGCATATGCTGAGGTCCAGCATCTCGTTTCCCGAATTAAGGGTAAGTTGGATGATCACGTGGACGTCTTCGATTGCATCGAGAATGTGTTTCCTGGTGGTTCAATTACAGGTTGTCCGAGAACGGTTGTATGTGCTGCAATCGATGAATTGGAGCGACGACCACGATCGTTCTGGACTGGGTCGATGGGATGGTTCGATCCATCAACCGGATGCTCATCTTGGAACATTCTGATCCGAACCGCTGAACTTCGAAAGGAGGGAGAGGGATGGTATTCACGCGTCACAGCAGGAGGGGGGATTACCATTGAATCCAATCCAAAGTCCGAGGTTGCTGAAGCGAAATGGAAAGCAAATGCGCTACTACGATCGTGTGGGTGGTTGGATGAGGCTGCCCAATCCAATCCTGTCAAGAGCTTGGCCATTCATCCACTTCCACTCGAGAGCAATCAAAGCAACAACACAACCCAAGCGGCCATTCACACAGATACATTTGAGAAAAATGCAGTTCTTCTCATCGACAATCTCGATTCCTTCACCTACAACATTGCACACAGTATTTGTGGACTTGGGCATCATGTAAACATCGTTTCAGGACGGGGCAAAACAAAGTCATCTGCTCTACAACTCATTGACGAATTGCAACCATCGCACATCATTCTCGGGCCGGGTCCTGGTTGGCCACAAGACAGTCAACTCACCATGGATTTCGCATCGTTATCGCTTCAGGGACAAACCCCCCCGCTGCTTGGCATCTGCTTAGGACATCAGGCGATTGGGTTAGCATCTGGATTCGAATTGGTTCCAAGTCCAATAGGGCCTGTTCATGGTACGCCTGTCAAGTGTATCCACAATCAGAGCGGCTTGTTTGAAGGGATTAAAGATGTTTCAATGACGAGGTACAATTCATTGACATTGCTCACAGCAGATCTGCTTGCACACCCAACCATCGTTGTTGATGCAACAGATGATACAAAATCGCTCGTGCTAGCATTGCACTCAAACCAAGCACCTGTGTATGGTGTGCAATTCCATCCTGAATCAGTTGGAAGCCCATCTGGTATCAAAATCCTCTCAAATTTCCTAGAGTATTGAGCGCATGGTTGAAATGACGGCAGACATTGGCAGGGAATGAGGGAAGAAGATGCCTATCTGTCGACTCTGCTCAGGAACATATCCTCGTGAGTTTTTCATCCATGGAAATGGCCCCAATACCCAGGTTTGTTCCCGCTGTGGCGTTGAGCACGGTTACGTCAGCAAGGATGAGGCTGCGAACCTCTACGATGACACATTGAAGTCTGCTCGACTGAGCACCGTTACTCGTCGATATCGTCCCTTCCTTTACCTCACTGTGTTGTGGGGACTCTACATCACGACTGTTCGCAGTATCGACCCTTGGGGATGGTACATGTTGATCATGTTGGCATTGCTCACACTCGCTTCTGTTGTGCTGTTTTTCACAAGTGCAGCAAAGTATTCCAGCACACTTGCTCGACTTACGCCAGACTACGAACGTCCAAAAGGACACTGAATACTCACTTTGAGTGGATTCTCAGAACATCTCCATCGGAGAGTTCATGATCAGCCCCAACGATTCGACGAGTACGCCCGTCAACACCTTTGATGAAGCCATCACCGAGATCGGAATGTACCTTGTAAGCGACTTGTTTCGCTTGTATTCCATCTTGAACAACAAGGGCATCTGGAAGCACGTTACCATCCCCATCTGTCCATTGACTTTCGTCCTGAACGGGATATACGACAATACGTTGAAGTTCATCGAAGAGAACCTGATCAAGCAACTTGATGAGTCCAGTTCCTTGTAATTTCTCGACTCGCTCGGCCAGTACTGAGAGCCCTTTCTGTTGAGCCTCGCTCATTGGCTGATCTTCGTTCAACTTGAATGTCGAATCACCTGCAACATATGTGATGAAGCCCGCTTTCCCTGCTTGTCGTAATGCAAGTTCTGTTTCTGCAGAACATGGCGTGAACGAAAGAAGGACGCTTTGCAAGTGTTCGAGAACACCTTCAGGTGCAAGATCCGCTTTGTTTCCTGCAATGAAAATTGGAAAGAGGTGCTTGCGGATGGAAGAGGCAAGAAGCATGAGAACGTCATCCGACCAATCCCATGGAGATGTCATGTCTTGATGCTGTTGTGCAAAGGCGTCAAACGAACGTTGGCATATCTGGTCGGTTGCACCCAATCCTGAAAGACGCTCTTGCAAAAACTGAGTGAATCCTTTGACACCTTCTGCTTGAATTCGACGCGCCCCTCTCGACCAGCCGTCTTTGACCAAGCCAAGAATCCAAGCATCAAGTTCACCAGTAAGGAATTCTACTTCGGCAAGTGCTTGTTCGATGGCTTGTTCTTTTGTTGCTTTGATTCCCGTCGGATTTCCTTCAATATCTGTTGTTCCTGCAACATCAATGACTTGGATCAAGGCATCACACTCTGCTAAATCGGAAAGGAAAGCATTGCCACGTCCACGCCCTTGGCTCGCTCCTGGTACAAGTCCTGCTACATCGACCAGCATGCATGGAACATAGCGCTGATGACCCTCACAGGAACCTGTTCGAGGTGAGCAGATGCTCCCCCCTCGATCATCGCTTAGTTGGGCCCGGCCGTCTTCCTCGAGACGCTTTCGCAATGTTCCGCATGGGCATGGTTGCCGGCTTGGTATGAATGAGAATCCAACATTTGGTTCAATGGTACAGAATGGATAATTCGCAATATCAACAGGAATCAATGTTGAAGCAGCAAAAAACGTCGATTTGCCGACATTTGGTTTTCCAACCAATCCAATACGCACGGTTCAACCGCCTCGCTTTCACTCTTCTTCAGTAACGCCGGAGCGGATACGGGCAATAGCGATGTCAAGCTCAGGGAGGTTGACTCGGCCGTCGCCATCGAGATCGATGAATTCCATCAACTTGGCAATGTCCCACGGGGGCAGATCTGCAATGTCGGCACCGCGTAGCGCTTGTTGGAGTTCGTATCCGTCGATGAGACCAGAATCATCGAGGTCGATGGAGCGGAAAAATTCGAAGATGCTCATGTCCTTCTTAGCAAGATAATCGGACAACATTTCCAATTCGTTCTTCTCGACCGGGAACTCATCGATTTCATCGTTGTGAAGTGTCGATGATACATCGATGATGGTCATGCCACCTTCATCCTCGACATCTGCACCAACCACGAGAATGGTGTCAACACCAACGCCTCGCTGAAGGAGCTTACGAATCGAAGTTTCACCACGCTGAACAGAATAGCGGGAGATATCGGAAACTGTGGAAACGGATGTATCGACCTTGATACCACCAACAGATGTTCGAATGAGGTTGAGGAAGAGAAGAATAACACCAATGGAGCCAAAGTAGAATAGAACTGCTGCAGTGAGGCTGAATCCACCATCGGTCATGACTACATCTTCGCTTCCTGAGTCAAGAAGTGCTTTTTCTGTGAAGTCGCCCATGAGTTTGGCGACGGTTGAGGTGACGCCACCAAAGGCGATCAACATCGTTGAGAGAGAGGCTGAAGACGGAGATGCAAGTTGTCGGTTTCCTGCAAGTGGATACGATTCGGCTACACAAGCAACCGCCATGAGTCCTCCAACGGTCCACATGAAGCCGATATCGACAGTGGCTGCCATGTCGTTCAAAGCCCCGAGGCCGATGAAGACGTCAAGGGAAGTGAAGTATCCGCCAAGAGCAAACAGTGGGAAGAAGACCATGGCCAAGGTTGCTGCAAGTGCACCTGGTCGAGC
>JAAZUV010000097.1 GCA_018623995.1 Methanobacteriota archaeon | reverse complement strand
GACGTGTGCATGAAGATGGTCAGAATCCATCCAGTGTTTCATCAATGCAATTGATTGCAGCTCCCCATATTCTTCTACGGAATAATGTTCTAGAAGTTCAAATGTATCCTCTGCAAACACATACCGGCCACATAAGGCGTATGTGGAAGGAGCCTCTTCTTTGCTCGGCTTTTCTACAATGGAAACAATTCTTTCTTCGTTCATCGATACGATGCCATAATTGCTCACACGGTCCATACCCACATTGTAGACAGATGCACTTGGTTGCCCATGTTTCTCGAACAACTGAACAAGTTCTTTGGAAACGTTCGAAGCTTGAAATTCTGTCAACGATGCGTGATTGGAAGTCAAAATATTGTCTCCAAGCAACACCAAGAATGGTCCCGCAATGGCTTCCTTTGCCATCATGATGGCGTGACCAAGACCTTTCTGCTCATGTTGAGTGTGGAAGAAGACTTCAACCCCATCAAGCGGATTGAGATGGTCGTTGCCTTTCGCATACATCGCATACGTTGCATTGAGGTTTTCTTGGAGAGAGGTGAAATCTTTTGCTGGCGAAGTGATGATGTGAATTCGGTCACACCCCGCATGTTTAGCTTCAAGAATCAGATGATGCATCACTGGAAGATCGACCAAGGGCAACAATTCCTTTGGAACATACGCACTTGTTGGAAGCATTCTGGTACCTAGACCTGCGGCAACAATGACAGCATCACGAACTGTGCCCATGCTGTTGCTTGCAAGCGACAGGCTATCAAGCGTGTACCCACTCGTGAGTTTCATGGAGTCAAATCGTAAGCTGGTTCTTCTCGCCAGTGGTTTGATATTCCTTTCAT
Organism: Methanobacteriota archaeon; assembly: GCA_018623995.1. GTDB lineage: Archaea > Thermoplasmatota > Poseidoniia > Poseidoniales > Poseidoniaceae > MGIIa-L2. The sequence continues at coordinate 4,900 of JAAZUV010000097.1, read as the reverse complement.
TTTCGTTCTTTGAATTCCTTCCTGCTGGACCTTGGCTCGATGCTTCCTTCTCGAGAGGTATGAGCGGATTGCTTGGACTCTCACTTCTCTATCTCAGTTGGTTTGAGTATGTGTTCAAGGAAACTGGAGTTGTTCCAACAATTGCAAAATGGAAGCAACCTGAATCCACTTGGAAGGCCGTTGTGGCCGTTGGAATTCTCGTCCTTGGTTTATCTTGGATTTTTGGAAACACAGGAGTTGGTGATGGCCTTCCTGAGCCTGCTGCAATGCTCCTCATGTTGATTGGTTTACTCATCACCTACACTGGTTTCTATGCCTACTTGGTGACAAATGGGCCACTCAAAGACGAAGAGGAATGATTTATTCTTCTTCTGTTTTGAAGAGATTTTCTTCGTTCCCTTTCATCGATACGATGATGAGAATGTAGGCTGCAATAACGCCTACAATCAGCAACAATGGTAGAGAAACTGAGTCCTCCGATGAGGCTTCTTTATCATCAACAAGTTGTGAATCGCTGGAAGTGTTCGGTTGTACGATTTCTTCCTCAGGCCAGTCTATTCCGATACGAACAATATGGATCTCACCGTTTACATTGGTTGATTCGATGTGGATGAGATTGACAGGTTCTTCAATCTTGATCGAAAAGTCATCGCCAGACTGGGAGGCTGAGGACCAAAATGGATTTGTGTTCAGAGCATCGGTCCATCGGATGGTTGAATTTGTTTGGGAATGTGTGAACTGAAGCGTGAAGGTATCGTTCGTTTGTGATTGAAATGTTACCCAATCTCCGTTACTTACTGATAGGTTTTGATCTGTTAAACGAAGCATGAATTCGGGTAAATCAACACGCACAATCGCACTCGAATCGTTGGTTGTTGCAGGATCATTGGATTGTTCTTCGGGTGTAAAATAGACAGCATTCTGTCCTAGAAGGATTCGATCATCAAGATGAGTTCCTGGTGATACGCCCCAAGTGCCTTCCAAAGTCAAGGCGTACCAAGCCTCGCTCATTTCTTCAAAGGTCATGTGATGTTCAAGCGTTTTCGGATTCAATCGTGTAAGTTCTTCCCAAGCAGGCGTCATATCGGGATTGGAAGAGGTTGAAGTCCAGAGAATCGCATCTCCACTGATGAAACGTGCATCGAGCTCCCATTCGAAGTGAAGTGTAGAATTATCTTGTTCAATGTGGAGTTCAGAAATTGAAATCGGTACATTCCTCTCGAGAATTGGCCCGACTTTCCCCGATACATCGAACTGATCAATCTGAATGTTGCCTCGAGTGTCAACGAGCCCGAGGGCATAGTGAGATGTTAACATCCAATCATCGGACAACTGGTGAATGAACTCCACACTCGTTGTGTCCAATTCTGCAAGAACTTGAACGCCACTCTGCTCGAATGATACGATTGGGTTCGTGGCATGGTAAATGCGAATCTTAGCGATGTCCGATTGTGTCACTTCGCTCCATTGTAAAACGGTTTGAGCTTCGCTTGGATTGAATTGGGCGATCAATGATCCGCCATATCGCGGTGCTTGGTTGTCCTCAATAATGGGTGCTGTGAGGCTGTTGGCACTGTGCAAACGCGTGTCTTCACGTGCTGGATAACATCCAAAATCATCGCAATATGGAGGATAGAAACATGTCAATGTGTAGTAGACTTCGCGATCGATGGATTGGTTTGTCCAATCGAGGGTAAATTGCGATGATGTAGCAGGTATGAAATTCGTGACCAGTGTCTTGTCCATACCATCCCATGTCGATTTTGTCGCAGGCACGGAATGTTCGTACAACGAGTGATAGAAATTATTGCCAGCACACGATGGTCTCCATGTGAACACAGTCGATTGATTGGCTACGTCATACTGCGCTGCGAATAATTCAGGCGCAATCGAGGCAGGGACCACTTCCCGGTGACCACCTGGAATCTGGGACAACCCAACATTCACTTCCTCAGTTCGCGTCCCATCTCGAAGAACTGTAACAACAGCATACGAAACCTCTCCTGACGTCCCTGGTACAGGTTCATAGACGAACGTATGCCCTTTGCCTGAACAATCCTCATTCAAGTCGTTCATGTAACAAGCAGGGATATCTTCTGCGACAATGGTTTCAGGCGTGATGGCGTTGGCAAAGAAGCGGCCATTTTCGATACGGTGGATTTCATATGTTGCCATCTTCAATTGATCAAGAAGCAACCCATCGGTCGTCTCAATGTTTCTCCATTGCAATATGGTTGATTCCGAATCTGGAAAGAACTCTGCCCACGTTTCACGCGCTTCCAAGGTCTCATCGTCTTCTTCAGCGGCGACTGAGTGCAATGGAAATGCGAGAATAAGGACAAGAACGAGGGCAAGGACTTGCGTTCTCATAACGGTGAGTTACACAGCACCCATTATCAGCGTGTCGCATTGTTGATGAAACATCTAATCGATGAAACCGAGCGTATCATCCAACATGTTGAGTGCATCATTGAGATCAGGTAATTCCTCAGGAGCCTCCCCCGTACTCTGGTGAACATCCTGAACTGGAGCAATGGATTCAGGGAGTGGTCCGTCGTTGGACAACCAGTCTTTCCACAATTGGCTTCGTCCTTGGCGACGAGCATCCATGGTCATCCAAAGTGCTTCGAGTCGCTCTGGTTTGAGCAGTGGAAGATGCTTTGCAAAACGTTGTGGATGGATTTCATCCATACGCATGAGCAATTCTCGCAGACGGACTTGAACGACTTCATCACCATCGTTCCATAAGGATGGGATGATTTCTCGAACATCGTCTGGATAGGCCTCAACGTAATCGCGTAGGCTGAGTACGATGTTTCTTCGGACGATAGGAACTTTATGTTCAAGCAAAGAAGCGAGACGGTCTGCCCAAACGTCCTCATCGAGGAATTTCAAATCACCAACGGTTGCAGAGGCTGCTGCGAGAACGCTTTCATCCTCATCCTTCAACATCTCATCAAGGAACGGTACGGCTTCCCAACCAGTTCGTCGGAAAATTCGTGTCAAAACATCTGCCATGCCACGTCGAAGGAGCAATTCTTCACGCCCGTGTAGAATCTTCGCAACGTGAAGCCCCTGTTCCTGATCGTACTCGAGGAGTCGTGCGAGACAGAGAATGACCTTGGAAGCAACTTCCTCATGTTCGTCTTCAGCTCTTCGAACAAGAATGTTCACCAATCCGAGTGGTTCAATCAACGCAGGTCGTTCAAGGAGAAGTTTGACCCATTCCATCAGCAACAACCGACGGTCTAGTTCATCGTTTTCCAAACAATTCAGTAGCCATGTAGCAGCTTCGACCCCCGCATCATGCGCAACGACCGATGTCGTTCTTGGGACAACAGCATTCGGATTCCATCCCATGTTCTGTGGCCCATCCTCGGGTTGTGTATGCCACGTACCAGGACGTTCAGCTAACGCAATGGATTCGACCAAATGGTAACCTTGGTGAACAGGTTGACCGTATGGAGTCGATGCAAGCCCATTAACGAGGGCAACGGCAAGCCACCAACGATCGGTGTTCGGAGCGCTCGGATCAAAAGCTTGAGCCAACCAATCGGTTGCAATGCAGAACAGCATACGTTGTGCCACATCATCGGTACGTCGTCCCAACCATTTTTGGTGGACTTCGAACGGATCATCGCTCAGATTCATCCGATGAGGCACGATGAGATCGACAATCGTCGAAAGGTGTCGATCGAACATGCCAACATCAGCATGCAACATGGAAAGGCCTTGGGAAATCAAATCTTGATCACGTTCGGGGCTCCGTGGAGGGAAGTCTGGGTCCGTGATGGGGGGAGGAGGAAGAGGCCATACTTTGGTCCCGTCCTCGAGGGCTTGCACCAATTTAGTAGCAACAACCTCAAACGTTGCTTTCGCAATCGTATCACGGCTCTTGCTCATGAAGAACCCTCCTTTCCTCAAATGTCCAATTCAATGTTGAGGTTCTGAATCAGTTCCTTGTATCGGTTTCGGATGGTAACTTCGGTGACACCAGCGACTTCTGCGACTTCCCGTTGTGTACGGCGCTTTCCGCAAAGAACAGATGCGATGTAAATAATCGAAGCAGCGATACCAGTTGGTCCACGGCCGCTGGTCAATTCCTTTTCTTGAGCAGCCTTGATCAATTCGTAGGCTTTTGCTTCGACTTCAGAATCCAACCCTAGGCCAGAGCAGAACCGAGAGATGTAGTCTTCAGGCCCGGTTGGCATGATTTTCATCTTCAATTCACGGACCATGAAACGGTATGTGCGGCCAATTTCCTTTCGTCCGGTTCGGGACGCTTGGCCAATTTCATCGAGTGTTCGAGGGACACCACATTGACGGCACGCAGCATAGAGTGATGCCGCAGCTACGCCTTCAATCGATCGTCCGCGAATGAGACGCTTGTCAACGGCTTTCTTGTAATTGACAGCAGCTGCTTCACGAACCGTCTTAGGCAATTCAAGGCGGCTTGCCATTCGGTCAAGCTCAGCCAATGCCATAGCAAGGTTGCGCTCGGTCGCATTGCTGACACGACTACGCTTCTGCCACTTTCGCATTCGGTAGAATTGAGAACGATAACGGGAATTGATGGTTTTTCCAGAGTAATCCTTGTTTTGCCAATCGATATCGGTCGAGAGACCCTTATCGTGAAGCATGACCGTCATCGGGGCACCAGTACGAGCCCTTTGATCACCTTGTTCAGGTGAGAATACTCGCCATTCTGCACCCTGATCGATAACGTTGTCTTCTAAAACAAGCCCACAGTCGTCGCAAGTGACTTCTCCACGGGTTTCGTCTCTCGTTAGGCTTCGTCCGCCACATTCTGGGCATTTTACAATATCTTCAACTTGCTGATCATCCATAACATCTCACCTCATGAATATTGAGAAATAGATATATCAACGATTGGTATGGT
>JAAZUV010000096.1 GCA_018623995.1 Methanobacteriota archaeon | reverse complement strand
TTTTTCATCGTTTGCAAGTTGATCGATAATTCGCCCTTGATGCCAGTTACCAAATACCCAGGAACCGAATGTCGGCAATATCCCGAATATAAAAAACGGCAAAAAGTAGAGAATGGCAACGAGACTCAAACGACCGCCTCATTGAACAGTAACTGCAGTTCCATAAGCGAACAATTCAGCAGCGCCACCAGAAACAGAGGATGTTGCGAATCGAACGTTGACGATGGCGTTTGCACCACGAGCTTGCGCATCAAGCATCATGCGTTGAAGGGCTTCGTTCCGTGATTCTTGAAGCAGTTCAGTATACGCTTTGAGCTCTCCACCAACCATGTTCTTCAATCCTGCCCCGAAGTCCTTGAAGACGTTCTTAGCACGTACGGTTGAACCTTGAACGAGGCCATATGATGCCGTAATGAGTTTTCCAGGAATCGTTTCAGTGTTTGATAGATGCATGCCTTGTGACATGGTTTGTGCTTGACGCTCCAGTTTATGAGCGTTCGGCCGACATCAAATCAACGGTTGATTGCGCAACCATTCAAGATCGGAGATGTACAATTGACGAATATCATCCAAGCCAAGAACGAGCATAGCGAGACGTTCAAGCCCCATCCCCCAAGCACAAACGGGCGAGGTGATACCGAGTGGTTCTGTAACTTCGGGACGGAAGATGCCTGCACCACCAAGTTCGAGCCACTTGCCTTTCCACTTGACTTCGACTTCGAGGCTTGGCTCCGTGTAGGGGAAGTAGGCTGGACGAACTCGAACTTCAGGATAACCCATCTTTGCATAGAAGGTTTTCAACGTTGTAACAAGCATCTGGAGATTGGCGCCGGGCTCCATAATGATGCCTTCAATCTGATGGAATTCGGGTAGATGCGTACTGTCGATGGCTTCCTTACGGAACACACGATCAACAGAGAAGACTCGGCATGGTTTGTCCGGGTTTTGAGCCAGATGCTGAATGGTGTTCACTGTCGTATGCGTACGAAGAAGACCACGCTTTGAGACCTCTTCAGAGAACGATCCAGACCATCCCATCGAGCCAGTATCTCCACCATGCTCGTGGATGTCTTTCCATTTCTGAATCAGGTCTGCATCCAATTCCAACGACTTTGGTTCATCAAGATAGAACGTGTCTTGCATCTCTCGAGCTGGATGATCTTGAGGAATGAACAGAGCGTCCATGTTCCAACCTGCGGTTTGTACATAATCATCGACCAACTCTGAGAATCCCATTTCAAGGAAAATGCGGCGTATGCGTTCAATGAGTTCTTGCATCGGATGCGAACGTCCAGTACGAGGTGTGGCAGATTCAAGCGTCACATCGAAGGCTCGGAAGTCTGCGTCCTTCCATTCACCAGACTGAAGCAGTTCTGGTGTGATTTCAGAAATCTGTTTGCGCTCTTCAAGACCGTCACCCGACATGGCTTTTCCGGCATCCGTCAGTTGCCATGTTCTCGTACGATGTTCAACAACTTCAATCAGTTGTTTGCGTCCTTTGAAGTGAGCAAGAAGGCGTTCGGAGAGATCCTCTTCGTCAGCAGGCAAGGATGTGAGGAACATGCCACGTGCTTGGAGTTCTGACTTCAATGAAGACGTATCCTCACACACGAATGTTCCTGATTCGAGTTGGACGCCGAGTTTCTTCAACAGTCCAACACCAGGACCTGCTTCGTGTCGTTCGAACTTCGCCTGCAACTTGGCCATCGTTGGTTCGTCTTGGGATGAAATCCATGACCAAAGACGTGCTTCAAGCAGCCCATTGGCGATGGCATTGTGACCTTCTTGTCCAGGATGAATAGTACGTCGTACACGTTCTTGAACCTCGACGAATCCTTTGTCGCTCAAACCTTGACCGGCTCCTACGGCGACCGCTTGATCGTTCCAATCGCACGCATTCATGATTTGGTCGAGCGAATGAACGTCGTTCCTTGCTGCAAGCATTGCACGCAGCATTCGACGCTCAGGATTTGTGAGCTCAACCGTACCGGTCATAGCGTTGCGATTGCACCAAATGGTTTCAATTCACCGCAAAATTATCCTGTGAGGCCATCAGTCTCCATCACGGTCGAACTGTGACAGTATGGAGTTTAATTCGCGTTGACGCTCTTCAAGCTCTGCTCGATCCTTCTTCGAAAGTTCAGCATCCTTGAGTTTCTCGGTAATCTCTTCGATTTCTGCACGGGCACTGAGTCGAGACTCATCGAGTTTCTTGCGTTCTTGGACCATCTTACGCTTTGCAGAGCGTTGCTTGGTGACCTCTGCTTGTTCGTAGACGCTATCGGACAACTCAACCGATGTTGGGAATGGAATGTTGATGTTTTCCTTACCAAATCGTTCGTCAATGTTGCGCAAGAGCCAGTCACGTGCCACGTATTCGTCACTGTAATCTTCGACCCATGTATAGACACGGAAGATTTTTGCAAAGTCTGCGAGCTCGTGAAGCAGAATTCGTGGTTCTGGCTTGTTGATAACGTATGGACACTCCTTTGCAAGTTGGAGCAATGTGTACTTGACGTGGTCGATGTCTTCTCGGTAATCAACACCAATATCGAGGACGATCGAGATACGACGAGCAACACCATCGCCACCACCACGCGCATGGTTGATGACTTTGGACTCGACAAGCGTGTTGTTCGGAATGACAACAAGACGCTCATCTCGGTCGAGCACCTTTGTTGAGAGAATGCCAACGGAAACAACAGAGCCCCATGTTCCTTCGACTTCGATTCGGTCACCAACCTCAAAGGGTCTGTCGATAGCAAGTAGGAAGGAGTTGACGATGTTTCCAAGCGTTTGCTGGACAGCGAGACCGATAATCAGAGAGAAGACCGCCAAGGAGGCGAGAATTCCAAACAATTCGATACCAAGTTGATCCAAAGCGAAATACAGACCTGCAAACCACACAACAGCACGCAAGAAGAAAACGATAATCGAATTGCTACCAGAGACTGTAACGCTTCCTTGGGAACTGAATTGATCCATCAAAACGGGGATGAGATGCTTGATTGAGACGCTCAAAATCGAAGCACTGAGGATCACATAGAAGGCAGCAAACAACGGTTCGGATGCTTCGAAGGTGGAGCTTGCAGTGCCCAAAATCCAGCGTATCGTCAATTGTGCGCCGACAGCAAGAATCAATGCGTATGCTCGGTTTGCGAGTGGGCGATGAAGATGATCATCCCAGTCAGCCTCCGTCGAGGTCACGAAACGCCACCAAGGACGGATGACTGCATACTTGGCAAGGACAAGCGAAAACAGAGTGAGCCCAACAGCGATTGCTAAACGAATGTAATCGTTGAGGGCATTGATTTCATCGAGGTACTGCTGGTAGTCCATGGTAACCCTTAGCGAAATCCGGCGAACCCGAATATAAAAGGATACCACCTATACCTCAGTTGTCTGGTTCAAATCGATGTCAGCAAAATTACAGCGTTGTTTCAACAAACAACAGACAATATGAAAGAGTCCAAGTAAATCGGTGTGCCATGGAACACCGAAATTCCCTCAACATCGTCAACTCGAGTTTCCTCATCGGAATGCCGCTCTTAGCCATTGTAAGCGTCGTTTTATACAGTCTGAAATACGGAATTTCATGGGCAGAACCACTCATCTTCGTCGGATTTTACCTCGCTTGTGGCCTCTCAATTACGGCTGGATATCACCGATTGTTCAGTCATCGCACCCACAAAGCGGCGTGGCCAATGCGTTTGTTCTATGCTCTGTTCGGTGCAGCAGCCTTCCAGAATTCAGCCATCAAGTGGTGCAGCGATCACCGACGACACCATCTGAAGACCGATGAAGAAGAAGATCCTTACACGGTCAAGAAAGGATTCATGTGGGCACACATGGGCTGGGTCATGGTCGACCAAGGAGAGGAAATCGTTGAGCACGTTGAAGACCTGCAAGCTGACAAAATTCTCGCTTGGCAAGATCGCAACATCTTCCTCATCGGATTCTTGGTCGGAATCGTCTTGCCTGGTGCAGTCGGATATCTTGCACTTGGTGGAATGCATGGCTTCCTTGGAGGTATGATCTACGGTGGTTTCCTTCGCGTTGTCGTCGTCCACCATGCCACCTTCCTCATCAACTCAGCCGCACATACTTGGGGGACTCAACCGTACTCGACAGCGAACACGTCCCGTGACTCACCGATTCTCTCCTTCTTCACATTTGGAGAAGGATACCACAACTTCCACCACACCTTCCAAGCCGATTATCGCAATGGACACAAGTGGTACCATTGGGACCCATCAAAGTGGTGGATTAAGGTTGCATCGTGGTTCGGTATGACCAAAGATTTGCACAAGATTCCCAAGAAATCGATTGAATCTCAAAAGATGAAGACAGCGTTCGAACAGTCACCAGGAAGCGAGGATGTTTCGAGTGAAGTTCAAGCAAAACTCACTCAATGCGTTCAACAACTGCGAAAAGGCTTCACCGATTTGATGAAGCGAAGAGAAGAATACAAACTTGCAAAGATGGAACGAAAGAAACAGTCGAAAGAGGCTTGGAAGCAACGCAAGGAAGCCCACAAGGCACGAATCAAGGCGTGCAAGGAGCAGATCGCTCAGGCTCGTATGGAATTCAAGCAATTGATGCAATCCATCAAACTCAACCAACCGATTGCATCGGTTTGAATCAATAGAGCGGATCAAGTTCTCCATCTGCAACATAGAGACTTGGCCCTGATGCGAGATAGTACACAGCGCCACGGCCATCTCTCGAATCTGCTGCAGTAGCGTTGGGATTGTCAGCACACCCATCAGTGCAACCATCAGCAAATGCAACGTAGACACGTCCTTGTCGGTCGATGTGCAGGTCGTTGAAATCGAGCAGGTTACGGTTTGAACCACCGATGTCTCGACAATCGCCAGAATTCAAACAGATTGAACCGACTTGAACAGGGTCATCTGTAACCCGGTAAGTGTGGAAAGTGGGATTCTCATCGAGAGCGTTCAGACTGAACGTGATGTAGAGGTGATAGGTTGCATTGTTCGGAGCATAATGGGCGTTCCCATTCCAAGGATTCCCGTCAATATCGGATTGGTTGAGCATCTCGGTGTTCTCGCTACCGAGGTAGGTGATGGCGATTCGACCGGGGTCACCTGCATCCGTCTGAGGGAAGACTGTTGAAATGACACCTGCTGGTGAAATACGTATGCTCTCTTGTTCCCATGTTTCGCCGGAATCCGTCGATCTCGACATGTAGACGCCTTCGTCTGCACCAGTCCAAACGTGATATGCGTTGGAATCGGTATCGGTTGATACCTCAGAATTCTTTCTTGGATTTGGCGTTCCAGCGTCACTGCCCATCGTACGCTCAAACCACGAGAAACCGTTGTCTTTCGAGACAATAACGGTCGGTGTTGCTACACGAGGCGTGACGTAGACTGTACCGTCAGGAGCTGTGGAAATCGCCCCATGGAGGCCACCGTTCGTCGTAGCGAGGCCAATGATTTGACCACCAGTGGCAAAGGTTGCACCGCCATCAAAACTCGTGAAACAGAAGATGCCCGCGAGTTTGTTGTAGCAGTAGTACACGGCTGTCTCGTAGAATCCGCTCGTGAATTGTCCGAGGGCTCCATAGCCTGAATCCGTCCAAGGACCACTTGCCAGTTTGATGTGATCGTTGAGTGGTGTTGTTCCAGAATCGTGTGGGTTGCCCATCCACGTTTGGCCATCATCGTCGCTCCAACAAATCCAGGATGTTTCCAGACCAATCATTTGGACACCAAAGACGC